>WLNJ01000019.1 GCA_009699865.1 Actinomycetota bacterium | reverse complement strand
GAGCACCACCTTGGCTTGTGAGAAGCCAGTACGGACCGCTCGGACTGTCGTCGTGCTGCGATCACCCTCGATCGTTGCCGTCTGAGACCGCTGGACGGTCACCTTGAGTCCCGCAGCGCGGAACCTTGTTGCCACAAACTCAGCGGCCTGTTGATCCCCAACGCTTCCTGGTGACCGGTTAGGAATTGCCCTCAAACTCTTGAGGTCTGCCATCGCTGCTTGCGAGTCAAACGCGTCTGGCGCCAAGGCAACCGTGCGCGCTTCGGGAGATGGGCGCAGCGAGAATGCCCCGATCGTGAACACGGGAATCATCACAAAAAGCAGGACCACTCGATGCAACCGACCTTCAAGCATCTGCCAAGCGTAGCCACCCCGGCGGTTCCCCCTCAGCAGCATTCAGTGCTTGCAGTACCCAATTCGCGGGTATCGTGCCATCGAAGATGATTCAAACAGTCCCACTAGGAACCAAGCAGCTCGCTGACTACGCATCGATCGTCGGCCGTGACCTGATTGAGGAAATCCACGCTCTTGCTGAACCGTTGCAAGGCCACAAGGTTCTGCACCTGTCGGCCACCGCCTACGGGGGTGGCGTGGCGGAGATCCTCTACACGCTGCTGCCGCTGATGCGCGACGTCGGACTTGACGCCCAGTGGCAAGTGATCTACGGGCAAGACGAGTTTTTCAGTGCGACAAAGCAGATGCACAACTCCCTCCAGGGCGACCCAAATGATCTGACCCCACAGCAGTGGGCTGACTGGAAGCACTACAACGAGCTCAACGCCGAGCAGCTCTCGGGCGGTTGGGACACCTGCATCGTCCACGATCCACAGCCAGCGGCAATCATGAACCTCGTTCCAGAACGAGCCAAACAGTGGGTTTGGCGCTGTCATATTGACCTCTCGACACCCAACCCGGACACCATCCGTCAGCTGCTCCCCTACATCGCCGATTACCCGGAGTCCGTTTTCCACATGCAGCAATACGTCCCGGACGGCATGAACGGCAATGTCAACATCGTTCCCCCAGCGATTGACCCTCTGGCTCCAAAGAACATGGCCTTCTCATTGGACGAGGCCACTTACATTTGCCATCAATTCGGAGTTGATGTCGAACGTCCACTCGTCTGCCAGGTGTCCCGCTTTGACCCGTGGAAGGACCCCCTTGGAGTAATCGACGCCTTCCGGCTTGCGCGCGAAGAGGCCCCGGGCATTCAGCTTGCACTGGTTGGGTCAATGGCCTCTGATGACCCAGAGGGCTGGGAGTTCTTCAACGCCACCGTTGAGCACGCGGCCGGGGATCCTGACATTCACATCCTCAACAACTTCAACAATGTTGGTGCGATTGAAGTGAACGCGTTCCAGTCCTACTCGGATGTACTAATCCAAAAGTCAACCCGTGAGGGTTTTGGGCTGACGGTTTCTGAAGCCATCTGGAAGGCGCGGCCATTCATCGGCGGTGATGTTGGTGGTATCCCACTTCAGATCACCGACGGTGTCTCCGGCTACCTAGTCAGCGACGCGGAACAGTGTGCGGCCCGCACGGTCGACATTCTCAGAGACCCTGTCCTTGGCGCAAAGCTGGGTAAGGCCGGGAAGGAACATGTCCGTAAGCACTTCCTTTCTCCCCGACTGCTGCGGGACTGGCTGAAGATCATCAGTCGGGCGCAGACGGAGTCATGACGGACGACTCCGCGCCGCTCGTACTTGTCTCCAACCGGGGCCCAGTGCGATTTCAGCCTGGTGGCGAGATGCGACGCGGCGGTGGTGGACTCGTCACTGCCCTCACCGGGTTGGCCTCTTACCGTGATGTGACCTGGGTCGCGTCTGCCATGTCAGAGAGCGACGCGGAAGCAGCAAGGCGCCACGGTGGCAAAGCGTTCCCGGTGAGCCTGCCCGACAGTCCGCGTGACTACTTGGTTCGGCTGGTGGAGTCAGACCCGATTGCCTACCACGGCTTCTACAGCATCGTCAGCAACCCGATGCTCTGGTTCATCCAGCACTACCTCTGGGATCTCTCCAATGCGCCGGACATTCGCAATGAGGAAATCCAGGCCTTTGATTTCGGTTACAAGCAGGTCAACGAGGACCTAGCCGCTGCCGTCTTAGAGGAAATTGAAGGCGTTGAAAACCCTGTGGTGATGGTCCACGACTACCACCTCTACACCCTTCCCGGTGTTATCCGTCGCGAACGACCCGATGCGTTCCTTCAGCACTTCGTTCACATCCCGTGGACACAGTCCGACGCATGGCGCGTGCTGCCCGCCCGTCTCCGTGAGGAACTCTTCACGGGGATTCTCGGCAACGACATCATCGGTGTACACACGATGGCGTACCGCCGAAATTTTCTGCAGTGCTGCCGCGACCTGATGGACCTTGAGGTTGACTTTGAGGCTGGCAAGGTGATCGCTCCGGACGGGCGTGTCGTTTGGGTTCGGGCTTATCCACTGCCAATTGACGCCGCGAGTACGCGGGCCGTTGCTGCCAAACAGCGAACCAAAGATTTCGAGACGGACTTGCAGCGGCGGCGTCGGGAGCATCTGATTCTGCGCGTTGACCGCGCCGACCTATCCAAGAACGTCCTGCGCGGATTTACTGCCTTCGACGTGTTTCTAGAGCAGCACCCCGAATTTCGGGAGAAGGTCTCCTTCATTGCCCAGCTGATGCCGTCACGTACGGATGTGCCCGAGTACTTGGAGTACCTCGAGCGGATTGAGGCGCTCGTCGCCGTTGTAAACCAGCACCACGGAACTCCCGACTGGATGCCAATCCAGCTCAAGCTGCGGGACGACCTCGAAGAGGCGGTCGCGGCATACAAGAACTACGACGTGCTCCTGGTCAATGCCATGTTCGACGGGATGAACCTAGTTGCTAAGGAGGGCCCGCTTGTGAACGAGCGCCATGGCGTTTCTATTCTCTCCGAGAACACGGGAGCCCACGAGGAGCTCGGTGAGTTCGCAATCTCTGTGAACCCATTCGATATCCAGGAGTTGGCCGACGCCATTCACACTGCCTTGACGATGCCTCCCGAAGAGCGTGCCCGGCGGCACAAGGGTCTTCAGGAGATTGTCACTGCGCGTGATCCGGGTGACTGGATCGACGAGCAGCTTGACGACATTGCCGCACGACGCCGGGGTTAGAGCCCGCCAAACTCGGGCCTCGGGGAAGGCTGCGCGCGCCGCGGTTGTGAGTTCCACTCGGGGGCCTGGATGGGCGCAGGAGCGGTGCGTACCGGGGGCCTTTTGGGCCGCGGTTTGCGCCTGTGTCTAACTGCTCCTCCCGAGCCGCGGTGTGAACTTGGAGCATTATCTGGCCGTTGGGCAGCCACTGGCAGGGGCACAGTTCCCGTGGGATGGAGACCCCACCCAACTGGGACTCGAGGGAGTGGGTCGTCAGAGCTGACACCGGCCACAACCGCAATGAAACCGGCCAGAACTGCCCATCGGTGGGCTCGCGTGTGGGTACGAACTGCCGCCAGTATTCCCTGTCTTGAAGGACGATCTTTGTGTCCATCCATGTCACCTAGAAGGGACCGGCCGCGACCAATTCGCCCCCGCTGATACGCTGCCGACCTCATGCCTAACGAGACTTATGACCTGATGCTCATTGTGAGCGCCGAAGCCGAAGACAGCCGCAAGGCCGAAATCGCGTCTGAAGCCGAAGCTCTGATCACCAAGGGTGGCGGAACAATTTCCGACCGGACCGCTTGGGGAGACCGCACGCTTGCCTTTGAAATCGAGCATGAGTCCCTTGGCGTCTACAGCCTGATCCGCTTCGAAGCACCTGGCGAGGTAATCAAGCCAATGTCGCGTCAACTCAACATCACTGAAGGCCTCCTGCGCCATCGCGTGATGAAGGCAGTCCCTGGTGCGCCGGTAAGCGTTGCTGCTTCTCCCGCCGCACTGGCTCCGCCGAAGGAGTCCCCTGGTCAGTCTGCACCAACTCCACCTGCTCCTTCACCTGCTCCAGCCGCCGAAGACGCTGCTCCAGCAGAGGCAGAGGCCGCTGCTGCTCCCGCGGCAGCAGAGCCAGTTGCCGTCGAGGTTCCAGTTACCGCAGAGCCCGTAGTTGAGGAAGCTCCAGCAGTTGAGGAAGCTCCCGTCGCCGAGGCGCCAGACGCGCCCGCCGAAGACGCCTGAGTCTCGCGTTTCTGCGTAGCACGGCCGCGATTATTCCCATTTTCCGTAACGAACCAACTCTGCGAAGCGTCATCGTGCGCTCCCACCAATAGACTCGCCAGAGAAGATCAGTCGCTGTCGAAAGGAAGAACACTGTGGCCGTCAACATCAATCGAGTAATCATCACCGGAAACCTCACGAGGGATCCTGAGCTGCGCACGCTCCCAAGCGGCAATGCAGTTTGCAAATTGGGCGTGGCTGTCAACGCACGTCGCAAGAACGCAAGTGGTGAGTGGGAAGACAAGCCGAACTATTTTGACGTAACTGTTTGGGGAGCTCAGGGCGAGAACGCAGCCCGCTTTCTGACCAAGGGTCGCCCCGTCGCTATTGACGGTCGTCTCGAGTGGAGTCAGTGGGAAACAGAGGGCCAGAAGCGCCAGAAGGTCGAAATCATCGCCGAGTCGGTACAGTTTCTGGGCGGTCGTGATGAATCGGCTGGTAGCTCCCCGGCACCTCGTGGAGACGTACCAATCGATGATGGCGACTTTGCACCCCCCGCCGCTCCTAGCGGTGCCGGGGACGAAGACATTCCCTTCTAGAAGAAATCGGTCAAGAAACAAGTGGCGAGACAAAGCACAAGCACCAAGCCGCCAAGGCGGCGCGAAAAGCGAATCGGCAACGGCCGCAGGAAGTCCTGCCCGTACTGCAAGGACAAGGTCGAGAACGTCGATTGGCGTGACGTCGCATCCCTTCGTCGCTTCGTTTCGGACCGCGGCAAGCTGCGCGGCCGTCGAATCACCGGCGCATGCCGTCGCCATCAGAGCCAGATTGCGACAGCGGTCAAGCGCGCCCGTGAACTTGCCCTTCTCCCTTACGTCGCTGAGCACCACGACGTCGAAGGCCGTCTGCTCCGTTCGGATCGTGACGACAGAGACGATCGTGAGGGCGGCCGTGGCCGTGGCCGTGATCGTGGAGACGATCGGCGCTAATGCCACAAGCAATCCTTCTTGACGACGTAGAAACCCTTGGCGCCAAGGGCGACGTTGTTGTCGTCTCCAAGGGCTACATGCGTAACTTCCTTACCCCGCGTGGCCTGGCCCGCGAGGCATCCGATGTCGCAATCGCCGAAGCAAGGCGACGCGCAGAGGAAGAGGATCGCGCTCGCCGCGAAGCTGAGTCCCGCTCAGACGAGTACGCCGCACTTCTCTCCAAGACCGTTCTGACAATCGCAAGGCAGGCAGGTGACGATGGCCGTCTCTACGGCTCAGTCACCAACGCTGACATTGCTACCGCAATCATGGATGCCCGTGGCATCAAGGTTGACAAGCGCAAGATCCGCCTTGACGAAGCCATCAAGGCAGTCGGAACGCACATGGTTGAAGTTGAAATTGCCGGTGGCCACAAGGCCTCCGTCAAGACCATGGTTGTCGCTGAGTCATAAAGACTCCGCGCAACCCTGCACCAACTCTCAGAAACAACCCGCAGGATGCGGCCCTTTCGCCGTCCTACCGCTGGGTGACGGCGCTACCCTCGGTCGACCGTGACTGCTGAATCCCAATCACTCGCCGCCGAACTAGCCTCGCTCGATCGCAGCGGCACCCCGCCACACGACATTGAGGCCGAGCAGTCTGTCCTCTCAGCAATCCTCCTCTCTGAGAAAGCCCTCTACGGCGTTGTAATAGCCGGGCAGCTGCGACCAGAGGACTTCTACCGCCCTCAGCACGCAGCCATCTACGACGCGATGCTCGCGCTGTACAACTCAGGCGAGCCAATCGACTCCCTCCTCCTGAAGGAGCAGCTCCGACGGGACAGCAAACTTGAAGAGGCTGGTGGCGAGGTCATGATCGACTCGCTCGCAGCAGCAGCCCCCGCTGCAGCAAACGTCCGCAACTACGCAAAAATCGTCCGTGAGCAAGCCCTGCTCCGCAGACTGCTGCGCTCCACGTTCGAGATTCAGGAAGCAGTCAACAGCCGCGACGGTGAAGCTCGGGACCTTGTCGAACGTGCAGAGATGTCAATCCTCGAAGTTGCCAGAGACGACGCTCAGAAGGACTTCCTCCAGGTCGGGGAGATGCTCGGTCGGGAGATTGACCGGATGGAAGCGCTCTCCCGCGGCGAGCGTCCCAACGGCGGAACGCCCTCGGGCTTCGTTGACCTTGACGCCGTCACAGGCGGGTTCCAGCCAGGCAACCTGATCATCATCGCCGCCCGCCCATCGATGGGTAAGTCGGCATTGGTAACAAATATGGCTGAGAACGCCGCTGTCGGAGAAGGCAAGCCGGTCGCACTGTTCTCATTGGAAATGTCAGAAGCCGAGCTGGCCCAGCGTTTTGTGGCATCACAGTCCGGAACCCGGGGCGACCAGCTCCGCAAAGGGCAGGTCAAAGCTGAGCGCTGGCCACGGATCCTCCACGCCTGCGAACGGCTGACCGCGGCACCGCTCTTTGTTGATGACACGTCAGACATCGGGATCATGGAAATCAGGGCCAAGGCACGCCGGCTCCATCAGAAACTCCGTAACCAGGATGGCACCGGGGGACTCGGGCTGATCATCGTCGACTACCTGCAGCTGATGCGCGCCGACCACCGTTACGACAGCCGTGTTGAACAGGTCGGCCAGATGAGTCGTGGATTGAAGATCCTCGCCCGTGAACTTGAAGTCCCAGTGATCGCCCTCTCCCAGCTCTCGCGTGCAGTCGAGACCCGGACAGACAAGCGTCCAATCCTTTCCGACCTCCGTGAATCGGGACAGATTGAGCAGGATGCCGACATGGTCATGTTCATCTACCGCGACGACTACTACGACAAGGAGAGCGAGCGCGGGGGTATTGCCGAGCTGATTATCTCCAAGCACCGCAACGGCCAACTGGCCACAGTCGACCTTGCATTCCAACCTGCCTACCCTCGATTCACCAGTGTTAGCCGGGAAACGGACCGCGTGGACTAGGCCAAAGGCCTCGGCTCCGTAGACTCCAGAAGCTCTAATGCCAGGAATAGTCATAGTTGGCGCCCAGTGGGGCGACGAAGGGAAAGGAAAGGTCACCGACCTCCTTGCCGAGAAGGCGGATACCGTCATCCGTTTTCAGGGTGGCAATAACGCTGGACACACAATCGTCCGTGAAGGCGTCGAGTGGAAACTGCACCTGATCCCATCAGGAATCCTTCACCCAGGCACGACCTGCGTGATCGGAAATGGTGTTGTGATCGACCCTGCGGTCCTGACCGGTGAGCTCGATGAGCTGAAGCGCAAGGGCGTGGATATCTCCACCCTCCGCATCAGCTCCAACGCCCACCTGATCATGCCCTACCACCTGCTCTTGGATCAAGTTGGTGAAGCCAAGCTTGGCGAGGCACGGATCGGTACCACCCGTCGCGGAATCGGCCCTGCTTACGCTGACAAGGCCGCCCGTCTTGGAATCCGCGTTCAGGACCTGCTTGACGAGAAGATCCTGAAGCAGAAGATCGTCGCGGCAATGGAGCCCAAGCGCCTCTCACTGAGGCCTTTCCAGAAGGACCCAAGCCTCGACCTTCAGGCCATGACCGACGCATACCTCGTCTACGGACACAGGCTTGAGTCCCACATCCGCGATACGGCCAAGCTTGCTTGGGACGCCCTTGACGCCGGCCGGACAGTTCTCTTTGAGGGTGCCCAGGGCGCCCTGTTGGACATTGACCACGGCACCTACCCGTTTGTCACATCCTCAAACCCAATTGCCGGTGCTGCCTGCGTGGGAGCAGGCGTTGGTCCGCGCGACATCGACGAAGTCTGGGGAATCACCAAGGCCTACGCCACCCGCGTCGGCTCAGGTCCGTTCCCGACAGAGCTGCACGATGACCTAGGCGAGGACATCCGCCAGAAGGGTGGAGAGTTTGGCACGACTACTGGCCGCGCCCGCAGAGTCGGCTGGCTTGACCTTGTCGCCCTCCGCTATGCCGCAAGGATTAACTCGCTCAGCGCCCTTGTCCTCACAAAGCTGGATGTGCTTTCCGGGCAAGACACAATCCGGGTCTGCACCTCATATCTGGGTAAGGACGGTGTCGAGTTCCCTGACTTCCCTTACCACCAGAGCGTTCTCCATCACTCGACCGGTAAGTACATTGACCTTCCCGGGTGGTCAGAGGACATCACCGGCTGCCGTGAGCTTGATGAGCTGCCGCAAACAGCACGGGATTACATCACCTTCGTAGAAGAGTTCACCGGCGTCCCCGTGACACTGATCGGTGTTGGTCCCGGCCGCGACCAGGTCATCTGGACTGCTGCTAGCGACGGCACCATCCCGCGCCGCTAGAACCTGCTTTTAGCGCCAGTTCTCCACAAGTTCATCGTCCCCGACAGTTCCGATGCGCCGGGCTGGAACGCCGACGACAACAGTTCTAGGGGAAACATCGTGCTTGACCACAGCGCCACCACCGACAACTGCCTCCTCGCCAATCTCAACTCCGGGAAGCAGAACTGAGCCGCCGCCAATTCGGCAGGCTCGCCTGAGGGTTGCACCCTTCAATGGAACTGAGCCATCGTGGCGTCCCATGCTGTCGTCGTTGGTGGTGATCGCACCAGGACCGACGAAGACATCGTCTTCGATCACACTGCCCGTCGTGATGTAGACGAGCGTTTGGATTCGGACGCCACTACCGACAACAACATCGTTGTCAATCGTTGTTCCGCGGCCGACAACGCTTCCCGCCCCGATAACCGCTCGCTCCCGAACGTGAGCCTGATCGCCGATGACAACTCCGTCGGCCAACTGAGCGCCAGCCAAGACGATTGCTCCAGCACAGATGCTGACTCCGTCCCCGACAACGGTTGCACCGGTCTCCCGGCCCTGTGCCCGCGAGTGCGCCGCGAGGCGCGGCTCGCGTCCCACAACCGCGTTCTCACCGACGAGGCATCCAGTTCCAATCGTGACGCCCTCTCTGATCACAGCACCAGGCTCAATGACCGTATCTGGGCCGATGACAGCGCCACTCAGAACAACGGCGGTTGCCGCAACGGTTGCCGCTGCATCTACTTTGGCGTCGCTGGCGACGTTTAGATCGCTCAACGGGCCTCCTCAAGGGCGTTCTGGAGGCCTTCGAGCACGGAAACGACCCTCAGCCCGCTTTGCCCGTCTGTGCGCGGAGCGCGCCCCTCTGCGATCGAGGTCACGAAATGCTCAAGTTCCGTCCGGAGCGGTTCAGTGTTGGCCAGCTGCGGGGTCCAAGACCCACCAGCTCGGGCTATGTACTCGCCCCACGAGCGCGTGTCCTCATCGAAGCCCTTGTCGTAGACCGTCAACTTGCCCTCGATCTTCATGTCATCAAAGACCGCCATGCGCTTCGAGCCAACAACTGTGATTCGGCGTTCCTTGTGGGGATCTAGCCAAGAGAGATGCATATGCGCGGCAATCCCTGATGGGAATCGCATGTAGCCGAAGACGACATCCTCAACCCCGGGGCGAACGCAAGCCTCCCCGACGGCACTTACATAGTTCGGCTCTTCGCCTAGGAGCGAAAGGATCACAGCGACATCGTGAGCTCCCAGGCTCCAGAGTGCGTTCTCATCCGATCGCAACTGGCCCAGGTTTTGACGGTTCCCGTAGACGTACCTAACTTCACCCAACTCACCAGATGAGATCAGCTCAGCCAACGCCTCAACCGCAGGGTGGTACTCGAGCAGATGCCCGACCATCAGGATTCGGTCTGCGGCCGCAGCCGCATCAACTGCTCGCTGCGCATCGGCCACCGACTGAGCCAGCGGCTTCTCGACGAAGCAATGCTTGCCCGCCGCGAGCACCTGACAGGCAAGGTCAGCGTGCGTAGGAACAGGGGTTGCCAGTGCGACAGCATCAACATTGTCTGAAGCGAGCACGTCCGCGAAACTAGTCGTCGTAACTGCCTCGGGTGCCAGGGCGCTAACCCGCTCAAGGGCTTCGGTATCAGCGTCGCAGATCATTGTCAGGTCGCACGAAGCCATCGCCGAAAAGTTACGGACCAAGTTAGGGCCCCAATAGCCGAGGCCTGTCACTGCGATGCGGGGGCGGTTGGACACGGAGGTACTTTGACTTAGAGGCGGGCGGAACGATCGCTATCAGGCCCGGTCACACCACGGAGATCCAGCGTGAAGGGCGCTCCAGCGACCACCGCGTCATGGTCAACGTCAGGGTGAGCGGTGACAATCACGGCAAGGTCACACGCGGCAACACCACTCTCCAACTCAACTGATTCTAGACCAAACCGATCCATGCTCGGGACCATCGGGTCGTGGTAGGAGAGCTCTGCGCCCTCCTCCACAAGCAGTCGGGCGATCTTCAATGCTGGGGCTTCACGCATATCGCCAACGCCAGCCTTGTACGAGACTCCAACCAAGAGAACCTTCGAACCGCGGACTGCGAGCCCACGGTCGTTGAGCGCTCTGGCAACCCGGTCAACACAGTAATAAGGCATCTGCTGATTGACCTTGCCGGCCAGCTCAATGAACTCAGTGGACATGTCGAACTGGCGGGCGCGCCACGCTAGATAGAAAGGGTCCACTGGCAGACAATGGCCGCCCATTCCTGGCCCGGGCTCAAAACGCATGAACCCATAAGGCTTGGTTGCTGCCGCGTCAACGACTTCCCAAATATCGATGTCCATTCTGTCCGCCAGCATCGCCAGCTCGTTGACGAGCGCAATGTTGACCGAACGGAAGATGTTCTCTAACAGCTTGGTCAACTCAGCTGCCTCTGGTGATGAGACGGGGACCAGGTTGTCGCAGACCTTTGAGTACAACTCGGTTGCCCGGGCCAGACAGGCGTCGGTCAGGCCGCCAACAATCTTTGGGGTGTTGCGCATCGTGAAGTCCGTGCGGCCTGGGTCGACTCGCTCGGGCGAATAGGCGACAGCAAAATCAGTCCCGGCGGTCATGCCACTGCTCTCAAGGATCGGAACGAGGCGCTCGCGTGTAGTCCCCGGGTAAGTCGTTGACTCAACAACGACCATCTGCCCCTTTGTGAGATGCAACGCGATTGTCCCAGCGGCTGATTCAAGTGGCCCAAGGTCAGGTTCGCGATTTCCGCTCAGCGGAGTAGGAACACAGACGATCACGGCATCGCAGTCGCCTAGGTCAGCCGGCGAGTCAGTCCACTTGGCCACCCCAGCGATTGACGCGAGCTGTTCTGCCGAAATGTCCTCGATATGGCTGCGTCCAGCCCTGAGGCCTTCGAGCACGGGCTGTGAGACATCAAATCCAGTGACGTCAATGCCCTCCTGTCCAAATGCCACAAGAAGAGGCAGGCCCACATATCCAAGTCCGACGATCCCGACGCGCATCAGAGAGCCAGTCTAAGTGCCGCGGCCACTCGGTCACCTGCGCGGGCATCACCGTACAAATCGGGTCTCGCCGAGGGCAGGTCCGCTGCCAGGGCTGACACCACCGCCTCAGCGTCAAGGCCGGTCAATGTGTTCCAGCCAGCATCAACGGTTTCGGTCCACTCTGTGGTGGTGCGCAAGGTTACGCAGCGCACGCCGCTTAGATAAGCCTCTTTCTGCGCGCCGCCGGAATCCGTCAGTAGCGCCGCGGCGTTGACCAGCAGTGACTGGAAATCGATGTAGCCCAGGGGCGGGGTGATTGTTAGGTGTTCGATGGCATCCAGTCGCGACCGCAAACCGTGTTCTTGGAGCCGGGCGGCAGTCCTCGGGTGCAACGGCAAAACAGTTGGAAGCCGGAGCGTCTCAAGGACCCCAAGCAACCCCTCCAGACCCTCCGCAGTGTCAACCGTCCCAGCCCGATGGGCAGTGACGAGCAGGTACGCGCCTGCCTCAACCCCCATGGTCGCCAACACTTCGTGCCGGTTACGGACGCGATCGGCGACCATCGCAACCACATCAGCCATGACATCCCCAACGAGCTCGATCCTTCCAGGCAGCTGTTCATTCTTGAGGTTCTCAACGGCCACCGGCGTGGAACAGAGCAGAAGGGCTGAACGCCGGTCGGTCTCGATCCGGTTGCGTTCCTCCGGCATTGACATGTCAAAGCTCCTCATCCCAGCTTCAACATGAGCAACCGGAACACCAGCTGCCTCAGCGGCAAGAGCGCCGCCTAGCGTGGAGTTTGTATCGCCGTAAAGCAGGACCGTGTCGGGGTGCTGATCTGCGATCACTTGGCCAAGAGCCGTAGCCATCCGTTCCACTTGGGACTGATCCGGCCCACCGGCGATTTCCAAGTTCACATCAGGCGCTGGAATACCAAGCTCGTCAAAGAAGACGGCGGAGAGCTCAGGGTCATGGTGCTGGCCTGTGTGAACTAGGACCTCAGTCGCAACTTTGCGCAACGGGCCGGAGACAGCCGCCGCCTTGACGAACTGTGGGCGATTGCCCACCACAGTCAGGACTCGGCGGGTATCGGTCACGCGGCGTCAGTCGGCAGCGCGCTACCAACCAGCTCGCTCAGACGCCCGGCAAGGTCAGCCGTGACGGCACCGTTAGCCGGGAACTCGCGTTGGTCAATTCCGTTTACTGCCTGAATCTCGCGCGTGGTGGAAGCCAGGAAAGCCTCGTCCGCGTTCTCAAGGAGATCAACCAACAGGGTTGACTTCTCCACCGCGCCAGTGATCTGGAAGATGTACCTGCGTGTGATCGACTCTAGGATTCTGTCTGCGAGCGGAGGTGTGAAAACGCTACCGCCCTCAACCCAGAAGAACGTCGCCGTCGGTGCTTCCAAGACCATTCCCTCGGGCGTCACAAGTAGAGCTTCGTCGGCGCCCTTCTCAACCGCAAGTCTCCCAGCGAGCATGTTCCCCGCGTATGACAAGGACTTAATTCCATCGAGCACGATCGTCGACTGGTAGGCAATAGTCGCGAGCCGCACTGCGGTCCCGCGATCCGGGAGAGGCTCGGTCAGAAGGATCCGGTTA
Organism: Actinomycetota bacterium; assembly: GCA_009699865.1. Classification (GTDB taxonomy): domain Bacteria; phylum Actinomycetota; class Thermoleophilia; order Solirubrobacterales; family Solirubrobacteraceae; genus WLNJ01. Next base: position 11,335 of record WLNJ01000019.1, on the reverse strand, counting down.
CCACCGCGCGTGATGACGATGCGGAGGCAGCCATCGCTATTGCCCAATGCGGCAAGGATCGCCTTCACCTCAGCCTTCAGGGCTACCTCGTCATAAGGGAGTCTCAAGTTTGCTGCGGAAGCACCCAGCCGAGCGAAGTGCTCGTCCATTGCGAACGGAAAGCCGGCATAGAGACGAACGACCTCAAAGGCCCCATCACCGCGAAGTAGGCCGTCATCCGTTGCCGGAATGACCGCCGCTGCGGCGTCTCCAATGACGCCATTGATTGAGGCAAGTTCAGCGCTCATCCAGTGGGCCGTGTAGGAATCGAACCTACAACCTTGGGATTAAGAGTCCCCTGCTCTGCCAATTGAGCTAACGGCCCAGACTCGCGGATACCGATTCGGGATCCGCGATCACGCCGAGTTTATCCCCCAAGAGGGGATGTTGGGCTGCCCTGCGTGGCCTGTTTCGCCGCCTGCTGCTTCTGAAGCTTGTACTGGGCCTTCGCGGAGATGAATTGATTCTTCAGTGTGGCCCGCTGCGCCTTGGGAACTGAGGCGAGTGCTTTGGCCCCTGCCTTATCGCCAAGCTTGTTGTTTCCAGCCAGATATGCGGCTATCGCAAGCTGGGAATATGTCGGCCCAGTTGGCTCCACTGCGGCAACGTACTGCCATGCAACAACGGCTTTTGCCCCATCGGCCAGGCCTCCAGGTCCATACGCCTGAGCCATTAGCTTCGCAAGCGTTAAGTCAATGCTTCCGCGCTGAAGTGACAGATAGCGCTCCCAGTCAGTCGAGGCAGCCTCAAGCTGAGCCTTTCCTTCGGGCGTGTACTGACCGGATGTCGTGTCGAATCCGGCACTTGCTGCCTGGAACCGAAGGCGTGCCGCTGCGGCCCAAAGCGAAGCCTGCTGGGCTGGAGTCTGTTTGATCGTCGCGCCCTTGAGCACTGGTGCTGCAGCGTTCTTCTCGGCTTTGATCGCCTGAGCATCGAGAGAGATTCCCGAACCGCTGCTGCCTGAGTTCTGGTCAGAGTTGAGTAGCCCAAAGCCGCTACCGCCGACGCCGAAGAGCACGAGACCCCCGCCAATCAGCAGAGCTAGAAAGACATATACGACCTTCACTACGCGTCGCCGTCCAGTGGCCCTCAGATCAAAAAGCATCAGTCGCTCAAGTCCTCTTCTTCTTCGGTTGCACGTGCTTGGTTGCCCGCGTTGCCCACAGTAGGCGTTTCAGTGTCTGCATTTGGATCGTCTAGGTGCGTTTCCAGCGCCCAGCCGTCCCCCTCCACATCTTCGCCGTCCTTACGTTCAGCGAACTTCAGAAGGAGGATACTCAGCCCATAGAGCACGAGTAGCGGAAGCATCTCCAGCATCGTGGTCACAGGGTCTACGCCAGGCAGGAACGCGGCCACCACTGCTATGCCAACGATGATGTAGCGCCAATGGCGAACCAGTGCCGAACTGCTCACGAGACCAGCCCTATTGAGGGCAAGAAGTCCAACCGGAACCTGGAAGATCAGCCCCATAACCAGCAGAACTGTCGCCACGAAGGCGTAGTACTCCTTGGCCTGAACGAGGATGTCAAACGAGCCGGAGTTGAAGTTTTGGAGGAAGTTGACAGCCGGCGGCAAGACCATCAGATAACCGAAGGCCACGCCGGCTGAGAACAGCACGGGGACCATCATCATCAGTGGCAGGACAATCTTTCGTTCGCGCCGATTGAAGGCGGGCAGTATGAACCCGTAGATCTGCCAGAGGATCACGGGCAGGCTCAAGAGCAGGGTGAAATACGCCGACACGGTCAGCGTGGCGGTGAAAGGCTCGCCCACCCCAGTTGTGATCGGCTGGCGGGAAGGGGTGACCTTCGGAAGGTCAGCCGCTGCAGCCTTGAGTCCTTCGGCCAGATTCTTGAACTCCTGCTTCTGGCCCGCTGGGGTTGCCGCAGCGATGGACAGCGCCTGAGCTGCCTCCGCAGACTTCTGGAGCTCCTGACCTAGTCGGACGCCTACCTCGGCAGTTCCGCTGAGAGCGCCCGTCGACAAACCGCTGGGGGTGCCTGCCTGCTTGAGGGGTTCATTGAGGATCTTCAGGAGGGCGGCGTTCTGCCAAAAGCACAGGAGGAAGGCAACAGCCATCGTTCCCGCACAGATGATCAAACGCGAGCGAAGCTCGTCAAGGTGATCAATGATCGAGAGCCGATCTGCGTGATCGACTTTGCCCAGCAGGGTACTCACGGCCGACCTGGGCTCAGACGGAGTCGCTGGACTCCGGCTGATCCACCTTTTCTGGAGCTGGATCAGCAACAGCAGGCGCTGGTTCTGCCTGCTTGGCCTCAGCAGCTGGGGCTGCTGGCTGGGCCTCGTCGATTTCGTCGTGATCCTTGTCGCCGGTCAGAGACTCCTTGAAGCCGCGCATGCTGCTGCCTAGGGCCTTGCCTGCTGCAGGAAGCCGCTTGGGACCGAACACCAACAGGACGATTGCGAGGACAACGATTACTTCTGGGAGGCCGATTTGGCTAAACATGACTTGGTATCTCTCCGATATTCGCGGTTCCCGGACGGGAACCCTGCGGTTGTAAGAGTATCGCGGCTTCAGCCAGAGCCGGGCGCATGCCCGCCTACCGTGCGAATCAAGACACGCGGTCAACGAGCGCACGGGCGACAAGCCGGAAGGCGTCAGCCGATACTCCGCTCATCTCTGCGACCGCACCGTTGGCAACTGCTATCCAATCCTCGGCCATGGAACGCACTTCATCAAGAGCTCCAGTCTCAGCAATCCGATCACAGATCTCCACAACCGACACGGTGTCCAGGGCAGCCAAATCCACCTCAATGAGGGAAGGATCGTGCTCCATCGCAATGATCAGAGGCAGCGTCACCGTGCCGTCCAAGAGGTCGGTCCCGCGGGGCTTCCCTGTGCGCTCTTCGGGGCCGGTTACATCTAGAACATCATCAAGCAGTTGGAAGGCCAAACCAACAGAGCCAGCAAACCGCTCTGCCTGCTCCGATCCGAGCCCCCCTGCACGCGAGCCAAGAACGGCTGCGGCTTCAAACAGCCGGGCCGTCTTCAAGCGACAGCGCTGGAGATACCTCTCGCGCGAGGTGTGAACGTTCCACGCATCCGCCCGCTGGAGCAGTTCTCCCCTAGCGAGGTCCGACCCGGCCTGCGCTAGGACCTCAACATCCGCTGTGCCATTCGGGACAAGCTCTCCGAACGCCGCAGCGAACAGATAGTCCCCAACGGCCACAGCCATCTCTCGTCCCCCAGCAGCAACAACTGTGGGGCTCCCCCGCCTGACATCGGAGCGATCAAGAATGTCGTCGTGAACCAGAGTGGCAGCGTGAACGAGTTCCACAGCCACTCCCGCGCGTACGACAGCATCAGTGTCGCCCGGACTGTACCCCGCGCTGAGAACTGCCAAGAGCGGCCTGAGGCGCTTCCCTCCTCCCGCTACCGCGCTATTCGCGAAGGGCGCAATCGCACCGGTCGCCCTGCCGGCCACCTCAGCGAGGCTCTCCTCTACTCGAAGGAGAGTCTCTGTAACACCAGGCCCTCCAGCTTCGAGAACGGCGAGAACCTCAGGCGAAGCCATTGTCTCTAAGCAGCGGGCTTGCGGCCGACGTGAATCGCAATGATTCCGCCCGCCGTGAGGACCCAGCGAATGCCTTCGAGTCCTGCCTCCGACATCACCGAGGCGAGACCCTCAGGCTCAGGGAACCGTTTGACCGAGTTGGGAAGGTAGTTATAAGCGGCAGCGTCGCCTGCGAACTTCCCGAGCGCAGGGACAAGTCGGTCAAACCAAAGTCGGTGGAAGGTCGAGAGCGGCGGCTTTGTGGGTGTGGTGATCTCCAGCACGACAACATGCCCACCGGGCTTCACAACCCGCGTCATCTCAGCAAGTCCCCGCTGAAGGTCGTTGAAGTTGCGTGCGCCAAACCCAACTGTGGCGGCGTCAAAGACTCCCTCTGGGTAGGGGAGTTCCATCGCATTTGCCCACTCGAATCGGACCCCATCAAGATGGCGTGCGTCTACCTTGTCGCGTGCGAGATCCAGCATTGGCTCGGAGAAATCGGATCCGACCACATGACCGTCTGGGCCCACCCTTGACGCGAGCTCAATCGCAAGGTCACCAGTACCGGTGGCAACGTCAAGAACACGCCCTCCCTCCTCAACCTCGGCGAGATCCGCTGCACGGGCACGCCACCGGTGGTGAAGGCCGGCGGTCATAACCTGGTTCATCCGGTCATAGACGCCGCTGATCCGGTCAAACATTTCCCGAACCTCAGGTTCAGGGAGAGTTCCGCTCCCAGCCCCGCTGGCCTGGTCTGCGGGCGTCATAGCTGGAGGCTCAGTTCAGCTGCCCGAGGAACGAGACCATCGCGCGGAACTTCTCTGGCGACTGCTCCTCGAGGTTCTTGAAGGACGGCATTGGTGAAGTCGGGTTGCGCAAGGTCTGGGCGATGGCCTGAGCTGGCAGCTTGCTGGCAACGTGGGTCAGCTGGGGGCCGGGACCGTCATTGCCGTTCTCGCCGATCTTGTGGCAGGCGAGACAACCTGACTGCCCAACAACGGTCTTGCCCTTCTCCCATTCGACAAGCGCGACGCCCGTCAGGGTTGAGGGTGCCTTCATCTCAATCTCGTTAGGTGAACCAGCAGCAGCGCCCATGTAGGTCAAGTAGCCCATGGCAAAGATCACCATGATGCCTGCAGTAGTAGCAACCGGACGCCTGAGTGGGTGGCGTTCAGCACCCCGGTCATAGAAGGGAAGCAGGAAGAGCAGGATCAGGCCAATGGTTGGAACACCGATCGTTGCCAGTGGCACGAGCTCCGGTGGCTTGATGATCCGAAGGAGCTCAAAGAGGAAGAAGAAGTACCACTCTGGACGCGGTACATATGTTGTTGATGTTGGGTCAGCCTTGGGGCCGAGCTCGGCGCCAAGGACGATCGACATGGTGATGATGATCGCCATCACAACAACGGCAATAATGCTGTCCTTGGCTACTGAGTAGGGGAAGAACGGCTCGCCCTCTGCCTTCAGCTGACCGTATTCGCGGAGGTACTCTTCCTTCTCTGCGCGGTTCATGCGTCAGCCTTCTTGCGGGGCTTGTTCCAAGGGGGTGAAGTCGTTCCGAGGCGCATTACGAGCCAGAGATGAGCGCCGACCATGGCTCCGATCGCCCCAGGTACGAGCAGCATGTGGATCGCATAGAAGCGCGAGAGGGTCGTGGCGCCAAATTCAGGGCCTGCTCTAAGGAAATCGCTCAGGTACGGACCAACAATTGGACCCGTGCCATTGATGTTCACCCCGACGATTGTTGCCCAGTAAGACCTCTGGTCAAACGGAAGGAGGTAACCAGTGAACGACATTGCCATCGTCAGCACAAGCAGCACAACGCCAATCACCCAGTTGAGCTCACGCGGATACTTGTAGGCGCCGTAGAAGAAGGTCTGGGCCATGTGAAGGAAGACGAGAATGACCATTACCGTCGAGCCCCAGCGGTGCATCCCGCGGAGGAACTGCCCAAGGAACGCCTCGTTGGTCATCTGGCGGATTGACTCGTAAGCGTTGGTGGTCGAGGGGTCGTAAGCGGTAGCCAAGAAGACGCCGGTTACGGCCTGTGACAGGAATGCGAACATGACTGAGAAACCAAGCGTGTAGGTCCAGTCGTGCCGTGGAACCTTGCGGAACAGCGCCCAGCGGACAGCTCCGGAGAGCTGAAGCCGTTCATCGATCCACCCGGCGGCGTGCTTGCCTGCCTCTTGAGCATTGTCAAGAGCTGTCTCTGGTTCAGGGTTGGTTCCTGCTCGACGCGGCTGAAGCTTGAGCGAATCGGGAATTGGGGGAAGAAATTTTTTGAGATCAGGCATGGGTTATTGATCTGACAGCTTCGCCGTTGAGAACCGGGCTGGGTACATGAACTGACCGATGCCGTCAAGCGGCTCACCTGGATCACGTGGCGAGTAACGCGTGAACTCAGAGTTGACGCTGTAACGCGGTCCGATCTGGACTCGGTCGCCGACCAGCTGCGTGTAGAAGCGGTCGAGCGGGCGCACTGGCGGCCCGCCGATGACGCTGCCCTTGAAGTCGTAGACCCCGCCGTGACATGGGCAGACGAAGCGCTCTGCTGCAGAGACGAATCGGACGGCGCAGCCCAAGTGCATGCAGCGGGTAGAGACAGCAACGATGGCGTCGTACTTGTCCTTCTTTGGTCCATCAATGGCCTCGTTGTGATGGCGCACATAGACGGTCGAGTAACCAGCCTCGCCAATTCCCGAAACGATTCCAAAGGTCTTTGGTGTGTAGGTCTCGGCGGAGAAGTCACCCGTGGCGCCGATGTCCTGCCACTGCCACTTCTGGCGCTCAAAGATTGGACCCAGCGCGAAACCGATTGCGGGCAGTGCGAATGCACCCGCAGCAAGTGCTCCCAAGCCGTGGGCGGTACCGGTCATCAGCCCTCGACGGGTGATGGTTTCGCCCTCAAACGCTCCGGGCATGTCCCGGTCAAGCGTGTAGGGAGATTTGGTTCTTTTGCGGTTCTGTTCAGCCATAAGTAGGGCGGTTTCCTGCGCGGTGGCACATCCTATACGGGCGGCAAGAGGTGCGAAGGCTCATCGTCAGCTTCCCGCGCCAATTCGGGCACAGCTTGCGTCCCAGACAGCCTCGGCAGCAGCTGGCAGTCCCTCTGCCCGAGCCGTCGCTGCGGCCATGATCAAGCCACTTAGCTCTGCGATTGTTTGCGCGTCGCCGAGCGCTGCAATCCGTTCTAGGCCAGCCGCGTAGAGGCGATCGCCGGCCAGTAGGGCTAGGTCATCGTCATCCGTAGAAAGGAACCTTGCGCTGCCCCAGTGGAGGAGGTGGCCCTCACGGATAGCTTCAAGTCCGTAGCTGTAGTCGCTAGCTGCTCGCTCAGTCCCGGGTCCTATCGCCAACGCGACAGGCGCCTCGCCTTCCCCTGTCGGATCATTGACTAGCGCGGCCGCCAGGAGGGGGTCGTCGGCAGCGAGGTCGCGGCTGAGGGCCTCGAAGGCGCTCACGCGATTTCGGCAAATGCCGCGGAGGCTGCTTCCAGCGTCCTGTCGATTGTCTCGTCGTCATGAGCAAGCGACGGGAACCACGCCTCAAACTGTGACGGTGGGGCGTAGACGCCTCTGGCCAGAAGAGCGCGGCACCAAGCGGCAAACTTGTCGCGATCGGTCTGCTGTGCGCTCGCATAGTCCGTGACCTCGTCTGCACTGAAGAAGACGGTCATCAGACCGGGCTGAGTCACAACCTTGACCGGACAATCGCCGGCGGCCTGCCGCATCCCTGACGCAAGGCGCTCGGTAGTGGCAGAAAGTCGGAGGTAGGCCTCGTCATCAAGCAGCTTCAGTGTCGCCAGGCCAGCAGCAACGGCCAGCGGATTACCGGAGAGCGTGCCAGCTTGGTAGACGTCACCTGCCGGTGCGATGTGTTCCATCAGGTCGCGGCGACCACCGTAGGCCGCGGCAGGCAAACCGCCCCCGAGGACCTTGCCGAACACAGTCAGGTCTGGCTGAACTCCAAACAGTTCTTGAGCTCCGCCACCCGAAACTCGGAACCCAGAGATCACCTCATCGAAGATCAGGATGGCGCCGTTGACATCAGCCAACTCGCGGAGTAGCTCTAGGAACCCTGAGGCGGGCGGAACCAGGCCCATGTTGGCCGGAACAGGTTCCGCCAGGATCGCCGCGAACTGATGCTTGGCGCAAGCAGCGGCCAGAGCGTCTGGGTCGTTCCAAGGGACAACGATCGTTGCTGCCGCCGCTGCCGCTGGAACACCAGGACTCCCGGGAACGCCAGCTGTGGCTAGCCCCGAGCCGGCCTCAGCCATCAGACCATCAACATGCCCGTGGTAGGCGCCTGCAAACTTGAGGACGGCCTCGCGTCCTGTCACAGCGCGAGCTAGCCGGACTGCGCTCATCGAAGCCTCTGTCCCGGAGGATGTCATTCGCAGCATCTCTACTGATGGAAGTCTGCGACTGACCTCCTCGGCAAGCTCAACCTCGCCCTCAGTCGCAGCGCCGAAGGTGGACCCTTTTGCCAGCTGCGCTGTAACTGCCTCAACCACTGCTGGGTGCGCGTGACCGAGAATCAATGGTCCCCACGAGCAGACATAGTCGGTGAATGAGTTCCCATCGACATCGGTGATCTCAGCGCCAAGGCCGCGCTCAATGAAGAGCGGGTCGCGGCCGATGGACTTCATCGCCCGGACAGGCGAATTGACGCCTCCCGGCAGTACGGCAACCGCCCTCTCAAAGAGGGCGCTTGAACGGGTGTCGTCTAGGCCGGTGGACATGGGCGGCTAGTCACCGGGGACGCCTCTCGGCATCACCCTTGGCTGTGTTCAGACTCCCACTGCTCGAACTCGCCGGTGAAGTACTGGAGGCGAATCTTCTTGAACTCAGTCGACGAGTAGAGAACGGACCGCTCGTGGATACCAGTGTCATTGGCGATGGCCTCGAGGATTGCGTCGCATTCCTCCTTGGACCGTCCGTGCGCCATCGTGAACAGCGCATAAGGCCAGTCTGCGTATACAGGCCGCTCGTAACAGTGTGAGATTCCCCGGAAGGACGCCATCCGGCCGCCGATCTCGAGGACCTTGTCCTCGGGGACCTTCCAGACGCCCATTCCGTTGGCGCTGAACCCTGCCCGGCGGTGGAAAAGAATTGCTGCGACACGCCGCAGAATGCCTCGCTCCTGCATGCCACGCAAGTGCTCGAGGAACTTCTCCTCCGGCATTCCAACCACAGCCGCAGCTGGTGCGTACGGCTGAGAGATGACGGGCATGCTCCCTTGGAGTGCCCTGATCACGGCGATATCGAGTTCGTCGTAAGGAACAACATTGATCGGTGCTGGCTTGACAGCTTCGGCCTGTGGTGTTGCAAGAGCTTCAGTTCCGCCCTCCATCTCCAAGTCCATCCTGATCTTGAAGAGGTTCAGGGTTGGCAGCTGACGAACTGACTCAGCGCCTGCCTCAGCGGCGAGAATGTCGAGCGTTCCCTGCAGGCCCAACTCTGAATCTGGTGTTGTGGCGATCGTGAACCAGAGGTTGAAGTCGTGGTCACGGAGGTAGTTGTGCGAGACACCTGGGTGCTGATTGATCACCTTGGCAGCACGATGCGGGTTCTCAGGGTCAACTTTGGCCGCGACAAGCATGGATGCAAAACCAAGGGCGCGCGTGTCGAAGATCGGCGTGACCTGGCGGATGATCCGCTCCTTGATCAACCGTTCAACGCGTGAAAGAAGTTCGGACTCTGGAATCCCTGCGGCCTCCGAGACGGCAGCGTACGGGTTGGAAGCAATTGGGAACTTCCCTTGCATCAAGTTGAGGATCTGACGGTCGGTGTCGTCAAGCGGCACGGCTGAGCCGCCTACTCTGCTCCTCGTCTTTGCCTTTGCTACCGGGCGCGTAGCCAACTTGCTGCCTCCAATGCGTGGTAGGTGATGATTGTTCCTGCACCAGCTCTGCGAATCGCCGTGAGTGATTCCAATACCGCTCCTTGGCGATCCAGCTGCCCAGCGGCAGCTGCGGACTCGATCATGGCGTATTCACCGCTCACTGCGTATCCAGATACGGGCAGGCCGCACTCCTCGCTCACTTGGTAGATCAAGTCAAGGTTGGTAATTGCCGGTTTGACGATCAGTGCGTCGGCGCCTTCCTCCACATCAAGCCAGGCCTCACGGAGTGCCTCGCCGGAGTTGGCAGGGTCCATCTGGTAGCCGCGTCGGTCGCCCTCTTGTGGACTTGAACCGGCCGCCTCTCGGAACGGTCCGTAAAAGGCTGAGGCGTGCTTGACGGCGTAGGACATGACTGCGATGTCGCTCTGGCCGCTGGCGTCCAGCGCCGACCGGATAGCACCGACACGCCCATCCATCATGTCGCTCGGGGCGACAATGTCAGCGCCCGCCGCAGCCTGACTCACAGCGGTCTGTGCGAGCAGTGGCAGCGTCGCGTCGTTGTCCACATCGCCTGCCGAGTTGAGGACACCGCAGTGCCCGTGATCGGTGTAGGCACACAGGCAAGTGTCGGCAATCAGGACTAGATCAGTCCCACTCTCAGAGCGCAGCCGCCTGAGGCCTTGCTGGACGATCCCGTCATCAGCAGAGGCCGAGGTTCCGGTCGGGTCCTTTGTCGCTGGCACGCCGAAAAGGAGGATCCCGCCAAGGCCAGCCTCTGCTGCCTCAGCGCCAAATGCCGCGAGCGCGTCAAGGTCAAGCCTTGAGACCCCGGGCATTCCGCTGATTGGCTCGACGCCAGTTCCAGCATGAACAAAGACAGGGGCAATCAAGTCAGCTGGTGCAAGCGTCGTCTCGCGGAACAGAGTTCGCAGGGCACTTGTCCGCCGCAAGCGGCGAGGGCGTGAAGCTGGGAAGGACATTCTTCCCCGAGGATAGGCGAGCAAGGCCTGCGTCGCGCGGCACGGGCGCAACCGGACAGGCTGTGCTGATTCCAATGCGTATCTGCACGGAGACGGACCAACAAACCACTGGAAGGCGAAGGCTGGGAACCTCTGTAGCGATGACGAACACACAGGCCACCCACAACAGCCCAGTTGAGTTCCCTTCATGAGCGGCGAAGGAATCCTCTTCGTAGGAGATGTCGTCGGCAGCGCCGGCCGTAATGCACTCATCACACTGCTCCCAGGGCTGATCAGTGAGTTCGCTCCGCGCTTCGTGGTTGTCAACGGTGAGAATGTTGCTGCCGGCAAGGGAATCACTCCGAAGCTCGCTGACGACTTCTTTGCGGTCAACGTGGACGCAATCACGCTCGGCAACCACGCCTACCGCCGCAAGGAAGGCTGGGAGTTGCTTGACGAAGACCGTCGGGTGGTCCGGCCGGCAAACCACTTCATGACCAGTCCTGGGCGCGGATCAACCGTTATTGAAAAGGATGGCGTGCGGCTTGGAATTCTCAACCTGAGCGGCAATCACGGAATGGACGCGCCCCATCCGTTCATGGCGGCCGCAGACGCCGGGGTACATGAGCTCAAGTCCAAATCCGACCTGATCCTTGTTGACATGCACGCTGAAGCAACGAGCGAAAAGGTTGCCCTCGGTTGGCACCTCGACGGGCGAGTAACAGCAGTCGTCGGCACGCATACCCATGTCCCCACCGCTGACGCGCGAGTTCTGCCCCAGGGAACTGCCTACATCACCGATGTGGGAATGACTGGCTCACGCGATGGCGTGATTGGCGTAATCAAAGAACAGGCCATTGAGGCAATGAGCACTCACCTGCCTGTCCGCTTTGAGCCTGCCGAGGCAAACCCTTGGATCAACGCGGTAATGATCGAGCCCGCAAGCGCAAACGCGCCGGCGACGATCACGCAGGT
>WLNJ01000018.1 GCA_009699865.1 Actinomycetota bacterium | reverse complement strand
GCTCTCTCTGCCTCAGCAATGATGTCCGATGCCACATCACGTGCATCAGCGATCACCCTGTCAGAGCTCTTCTGCGCCTCGGCAATCATCCTCTCCATTCGTGTGGAAAGTCCATCAGCGTCGCGCTTCCTTGGGGTACCCGGAGCAGGCATGTCCGGGGTAGGCCTGTCAGAGGATACGTCGCTCAACGCTGGGGCCTGATCGGTTCATCCGCGGTCTCCTCGTCAACTGCCATGTCAAGCTCGGGATCTGAGTCTGAGCCGGTCTGGATCAACTTGCGGCCTGCTGAGGTTGCGTTCGCAGCGTGCTCTCCCCTGAAGCTTGAGACCTCCTCACGCAGGTTGAGCAGTCCGCCCTGAAGTGCTTCAGAGTTGCGCTCAACATCCTCGAGGAGTACCCGAGTCCGAAGTTCAAGTTCAGTCATCAGAGCCTGCGAGCGCTCACGGAGGACCTGAAGTTCCGAAAGGAGCGTTCCTGAGGCATCGGTAACACGTCCCACATGGTCGCGGGACTCGGCGGCGGCGGAACTGCGCATTTCTGCCGCGTCATCATCTGCCGAGGAGCGCACCTCGTGGGCTGCATCCTCTGCCACGGAGATGATGCTTTTGATCTGGCGGCTTACGTTCTCTGAAATTGGAGTTGTACGACGGGTTTCGTCCCGAATCTCAGTCGCAAGGCGGGCAAGGTGGGCATCCACTGCGGCGGGGTCGTAGCCACGGCGGGAAAGAGGGAAGTCCTTACGTTCGATATCGCGTTCGTAATCCATGATGAAGAAGCCTTTCTGTTACCACTCGCTTGCTGCACAAAAGTTAATCCAGCGCCATTCAGGGTAAGCAAACTGCGGGTTCTTGAGTGTGATTGACATTCAACACCCACCCGTTCCCTTAGTCAAGGCAGGATGCTCTACGGTCAGCTCATGGAAACAAGACCGCTTGGAACAGGTGGGCTCGCTGTCTCGGCCCTTGGCTTGGGATGCATGGGAATGTCGGACTTCTATGGCGCATTTGATGATCGGGAGTCGATCGCCACGATTCACGCCGCGGTCGAAGCTGGGGTGACCTTTTTTGACACAGCAGACATCTATGGCCCGTTCAGCAATGAGGCTCTAGTCGGTCGGGCGCTCACCCCGGTCCGTGATCAGGTCGTCATAGCCACCAAGTTCGGTGTAGTACGTACCTCAGCCGGGGCCGCAGTTGGCATCAACGGCACGCCCGAATATGTGCGCCGGTCGTGCGACCTCTCACTTCAGCGCCTTGGCGTGGATCACATCGACCTCTACTACCAGCACCGCGTAGATCCCAACACTCCGATCGAAGAAACCGTGGGAGCGATGGCCGAACTCGTTAGCGCCGGAAAGGTCAGCCACATCGGCCTCTCAGAGGCCGGAGCGGACACGATCCGGCGAGCACACGCCGTTCATCCGATTGCCGCAGTCCAGACCGAATACTCACTTTGGACTAGAGACATTGAGAGCGAGATCCTCCCCACATGCCGTGAACTCGGTATTGGCACAGTGGCCTACAGCCCGCTTGGTAGAGGCTTCCTGACTGGGACGATTGAGAGCCCTGGCGGGCTTGCCGAGACGGATTGGCGGCGTAATGCACCTCGATTCCAGGGTGACAGCCTCACCCACAACCTCCGTCTCGTCGATAAAGTCCGCGCACTCGCTGACTCAAAGGGCTGCACTCCAGGCCAGCTTGCCCTCGCATGGCTGCTCCACCAAGGCGAGGACATTGTTGGGATCCCGGGAACGAAGCGCCGCACCTACCTCGCTGAGAACATCGCGGCCGTCAATGTCCAGCTAACACAGGCTGACCTTGAGCAGATCAGCTTGGCGGTACCACCCAACAGCGCCTCAGGGGACCGTTACCCCGACATGGGCTCCGTCGGACGCTGACCAGCCGCTCTCGCTCAGACAGAAACCGCTAGACGGCTGGAGTGTCTCCTGGGGTTGCTGGTGGAACTCCACCTTCAGCTACCTGTGGGGTCTCTGGTGTTGGAGCAACCGGATCGGCCGCTACCGGGGCGGGCTGACCAAGTGCCTCTGGAACCCCGCTCTTTTCCCAGACCTTGTTCAGGTTCATCTGGAAGATGTAGAGCGCAATTGGGGAGACGAAGAGCCAGATCAGGAGCCCAAGGCCTGGGTCAAACCCATCGCCCGCTCCCGAGATGCGGCTGGCTGCGTTCATCCGCTTGAAGCCCTTGAAGTAAGACATCAGCGCGGGGATTATCACCAGCGCGCCAAGGGTGATCGCAAGAACAGATTTGCCAGGACTCGTGCCGCATTCATCAGTTCCGTTGGCTTGCCCGTAGTCGCGCATCTCGCGGTTGACGAAATACCACCAAAAGATCATGTAGACACCGAAGGTCACAATTGAAAGGCCCACAACAGCAAGTGGGTGCCGAATCTTGGCTGTTTGGGTGGTGCCAGGAATCTGAACTTGGGTTGCCATCGAGGTAGGCCTCTCTCACTGCTGTTGGGTGCCAACTAACGCACTCAACATACCCGCACCCAGACCTACACGGGGAAAGACCTAATTCCCAACTAGGGGATGTGAGGCAAGACCCACGAACTGAAGCCGTCGCCGCAGCAAACCGTAGGTTTTGCAGGACAAACAACCCTCTTGAATGGAGGACCCTCGCTATGACCAAGGCTCTATCGCTTACCACCGTGGCACTGTTGGCCACCGCCCTCACGGCATGTGGCGGCACAACAACCACAACTGTTACAAGCACGATCACGGCGGCTCCCACGACCACTGCGGCCGCTACAACCACGACCACCCCGGCCAAACCGGCAGGCGCTGCCGTCTCTAAAACATGCACTGTCACAGCAGTCCCCAATGTCACCCCATCCTCAATCAGCGTTCAGCTGACGGCCAAGGGATATGTCGCTAAGTCACTGCCACTCGTCGGGTGCCCAACCGCGTCCTCGTTGGTGAAGATAGTCGCGGCTACAAAGGCGCAGATGCCGGTCAAGACAAACAACTTCAACTGCACCCCAACGGTGACTGGGAAGAGCACTGGGTTTGACTGCCTGATCACAACCGGCGCAGCAGGCAGCGTCAAGTACGACTTCACGCTGATCTACAACTAGCGCACAGAAGCTTTCAGCTGGCCTGGGAGGAGGAAACTTCTCCTAGGCCTTCTTTATGGCGTGACTACTTCCTTCTCCGTCTCAACAGAGCGGCCCTCAATACCAACATTGGGAAGCAGTCGGTCAAGCCACTTCGGAAGCCACCAGGTGGCATTCGCGGCAAGGTCCATGATCGCCGGAAGCAGAATCACACGGATCAGGAAAGCGTCTAGGAACACAGCCGTGGCCAGGCCGACTCCGAACATCATGATGATCTTGTCGCCGCCGAACATGAAGGACCCAAAGACGCAGACCATGATCGTCGCTGCAGCAGTGACGACGCGACCTGTTGCCGCAAGGCCTTGGCGCACAGCTGCCCTCGGATCGTTGGAGATCGTCCACTCCTCACGGATCCTCGAGACGATGAAGACCTCGTAGTCCATCGAGAGGCCGAAGATGATTGCGAACATCATCACGGGCAAGAAGGGCTCGATTGGACCTGGTTCGATCCCAAACAGGCTTGCGCCCCAGCCCTCCTGGAAGACAAGTGTGACGACGCCCAATGCCGCGCCGATGGAAAGAAGGTTCATGATCGCGGCCTTGACGGGCACCAAGATCGACCTGAACACAAGCATCAGTAGTAGAGCCGACAACAGGACGACAACAATGATGAACATCGGCAGCTTCGAGCTGAAGACGTTGGCTAGGTCGACCGTTGCCGGGGTAAAGCCGCCGACGAGGATTTGCGTGCCAGTCTGCTGGGCCAGCTTTGGAGTCACATCCTTACGGAGGCTTTCCACCAGCGCCGTCGTCTGTTCGCTCTGAGGACTGGACTGTGGGTAGGCGACTAGGACACCGGTGCTGCGGTCCTTACTGATCGGCATAACAGTCACCTGGGCTATGCCGGGGACGGCCTTGAGTCCGCTATCAACTTGGGCAAGCGCCTTCTCCTTGCCGTCCTTGGGGAGGGTGACGACAATCTGCATTGGTCCATTGAAGCCCGGGCCAAAGCCGGTGGCCAACAGATCGTAGGCCTTCCGTGTGGTCTGGTCAGGTCCATCGTTGCCGGCGTCATTGTGCATCTGGCGCATCCCAAAGGCGGGGATTGTTAGAGCAACGAGAACTGCCGTCCCGCCGATGGCGCAGATCCAACGATGGCGAACAACCACATCAGCCCAACGGGCCCACATCTGGCCTTCTCGCTCCGCTCCTCTGCGTTTAACCCGGCCGCGGCCAATCCTGCCGCCGAAGACATTGAAGCCGAGCAGGGCTGGCGTCAGGGTGAGGGCCGCAAGCATGGTGACGAGCACGACCATGGATGTCGCAATGGCGACTCCGTATAGGAACGAGATCCCGAGCAGGACCATCCCCAGGATCGCAATCACGACTGTCATGCCAGCGAAGAGAACTGAACGCCCGGCCGTGTTCATTGACTCAACGATCGCCCCGTGGTGGTCGCCGCCATTGTTGGCGTAGGCGTCACGGAAGCGGCTGACTATGAACAGCGAGTAATCAATCCCCACACCAAGGCCAATCATCCCGGCAAGCTGAGGTGCGAAATCTGCGGTGTCCAGGAGGTGACTGAGGAGCCCCAAGAGTGAGATCCCAACGCCAAGGCCGAACAGCGCTGTGACCACTGGCAACCCCATGGCCACGACTGACCCGAAGGTGAGAAGGAGAATGATGATGGCCGCAAGCAAGCCGATCGCCTCTGTAGCGGCTGGAGGCTGCCGCTCCGTCAAAGCGATTGCCTGGCCGCCAAGCTCAACTTGCAGTCCATTGCCACCGGCGGCCTTAGCCGTGTCGATGACCTTTTGGATTCCCGCCTTTGGGAGCTTCTGGCCGAGTTGATCAAAATCGAGGACCGCGAAAGCAACCCGGCCGTCCTTGGATATCTGCCCCCGACCCGTCTTTGAATACGGGCTCACAACTGTCGCAACATGGGGAAGCTTGGCGACATCCCCGAGCATCGCTTCAACCCGCGCGGCAACCTTTGGGTCAGTCACCTGTCCCGTCTTGACCGCAAAGACAATCTGAGAGCGATCACCTGACTGTGCGGGCATGGCCTTGGAGAGAATGTCCGCTGCAGCTTGGGCTTGGGAGCCGGGGATCTTGATGTCGTTGGCGTAGACGGCTGGCTTGGCTGCGCCGATGCCGATTACGGCCACAAGGAGACCAACCCACGCAAGTACAACGAGGCGTCGGTGGCGGATACAGAAGCGGGCTAGCCGTGGCAAAGTGACACCCTCAGCTGGCCACGCCATTCGGGGCGGAATGCGGGCACGGACGTGAGCTTATCCGTTCACAACCCGCCGAGATGCGGGAGTGCGCCAAACTTGGGGAAGTGTCAACCCTCTCCCCACACCAACCCTCAGTTGTGATCATCGGTGCCGGCTTTGGTGGGCTTGCCGCCGCCATCGAGCTTGAGCAGCACGGCCATACGAACTACACCGTGCTCGAACGCCAACCTGAGGTAGGCGGGGTCTGGCAGGCCAATCAGTACCCAGGCGCACGCTGTGACGTGCCCTCGATCATCTACCAGTACTCCTACGACCTCAGGCCAGACTGGTCAAGGCGGTTTGGCAACCAGGCGGAGATCTGCGATTACCTCAAAGAAGCCTCAGAGCGGTTCGGTGTCCGGCCACGCATTCGCTTCAACACCTCCGTTCAGTCAGCGCACTTCGATGAGCAGAATGCGTCCTGGCACCTGACTCTCGCGAACGGGGACACAATTGACGCCGACGTGATGATTTGCGCGACGGGGCAGCTCAGCCAACCCAAGATCCCTGACCTCCCCGGACGAGAGTCCTTCACCGGCGCGCAGTTCCATTCAGCTGAGTGGGACCACAGCGTGGAGATCAGTGGCAAGCGGGTAGCCGTAGTCGGCAGTGGGGCAAGTGCCGTGCAGATCGTCCCTGCTATCGCGGAGCAGACCGGCCACCTCGCACTTGTCCAGCGCCATCCAAACTGGATTGTCGGGAAGATGGATTGGGCCCCAAGTCGGCTTGAGAAGAGCCTTGGGCGAAGGTTTCCCATCCTCCTCCGCGGCTACCACAACGCCATGTGGCTCTACTTTGAGTCGCGCTACCCCTTGGTCCTACGCAAGGCCGACCCGGTCAGGCGCGTGTGGGAGCGGATCCTCAAGCATCAGATCGCCAAGGCATTAGGTGACCCGCAGAAGACCGCCGCGTGCATCCCGGACTATCCCCTTGGCTGCAACAGGATCCTGCTCTCAAGCGAGTGGTACGAAACGCTCGCAAAGCCAGATGTCAGCGTTGTTAACTCAGGTGTGGCGTCGTTGGACGCCAACGGCCTTGTCTGCTCCGACGGAACAAGGGTTGACGCTGATGTGATCGTCTGGTGCACGGGCTTCACCGCAACTGAGTACATCGCGCCGATGGAAGTCGTCGGCCGGAATGGTCAGAACCTTCGCACGGCCTGGGCAGATGGCCCAGAGGCATACCTTGGGCTAGTCACAGCCGGGTTCCCCAACATGTTCATGTCCTACGGACCCAACACGGGAAGCCTGACAAACACGCTGGTCTACATGTTTGAGAAGCAGGCTTCGTGGATTCGCCAAGCAGTGGAACTCCTCGGACGTACCGGCGGCTGGGTTGATGTCCGGGAGGATGTCCACCGCGAGTTCAACGAGGAAATCCAGGCCCGCCTTCAGAAGACTGTCTTCACCGCGGGTTGCCCCGGCTGGTACAGCACAGACTCGGGCAAGGTCACCCAGGTTTGGACTGGGTCGCACGTTGAGTACGGCCGGCGCACTGAGACGCTCGATCCGTCGATCTTCGAGCGTGGTGGCTCGAAGACACCAGCCTGACCGACGCGAAAACTAACCGGTTACGCGTTCCTCTTCGAGGCCACGGTTCTCTTGGCGCTCGGAGAGAATCTTCACTGCGACAACCATCAGCAGAACGTTGACCAGAACACCAATCCCTAGGAAGGTGAAGAGGAGGCCGGCTGTGACCTTGAAGGCCATGCTGAGTCCGAAGATCGTCATCGAGTGCGAATGCTAGCGCCACGGGCGGGTGGCTGACACGACGCCATACCCCGGTAGCCGATCAGGCCACCGGGGGTAGGCATTGAGAGAGGGGTCAGGCAGCGATGCGGCGTGACTCAAGGTGCACGCTGACCTTGCGCTTTACGCGCTGAAGAGCGTTATCAACGGTCTTTGTATCCCGACCCGTTCGCTCAGCAATCTCCTCGTAAGGACGGCCATCCAGGTAGAGGGCAAGTACTTCGGCCTCAAGCTCGGACAGTTCAGCGGCCAGGCAGTCAACCAAGGCACGCAACTCCTCAGAGGAGACCACGCGGCTTGCGGGGTCATCGGTCTTCGGTCCGGGGATGAACTCCTCGAGCGTTGGCTCACCTTCGCCCTGCTGCCCGCCTGGTGATGACGAAAACGACACATATTGGTTGAGCGGAATGTGCTTGTTCCGCGTTGCAGTCTTGACCGCGGTGATGATCTGCCGGGTGATGCAGAGCTCCGCGAAGTTGCGGAATGACGACTCCCTGTCGGTCCGGTAGTCGCGAATGGCCTTGTAAAGGCCAACAAGCCCTTCTTGTATCAGGTCGTCTGCGTCCCCCCCTGCGAGGAAATACGACGATGCTTTGAGCCGCACAAACCCGTGATAACGACGTACCAGCTGGTCGAGTGCGCGCTCGTCGCCCTGCTTGGCGAGGGCGATAAGGAACCCATCATCAACCTTAGGCTTAGGTTGAAGGCTTCTTGGAAATGGCTGTGAACTGTATGACACGTGAACGTCCTTTCGAACGGCTTATTGCCGTGGTGGTCGTTGACGCACTGCCTCCCCTGGCGCCCCGCTTCTCAATTATGTCCCAAGCCCAGCTCTAGGTCTAAACCTACAGTTGAGGCTTAAGGAACTCCGTCAGCTTTCCATAAGCATGCACTTTTGTCAAGCAAAACTTTTGCGCCTCTCCTTCGAGGGCGTGAATGAACCTGCTTGGACCGCTGGTTAGGTCAGGCGCCGCGTTGGCGAACGGCTTCGTAAAGCAGTGCTGCTGCAGCGGTTGAGACGTTGAGCGACTCGATCCGCCCAGCAAGCGGAAGCGCTACCAGCCGGTCACAGGCGTCGGCGACACGTGGTCGCAAACCCTTGCCCTCTGACCCCATCACCAAGACGACTGGGCCGGTCCAATCAACGGCGTCCCACTGCTCGGCGCCTTCCATTGCCGCCCCGTGACTCCAGAAGCCTGCGTCCCTTGCATCCGCAAGGAAGTCGGCGATGTTGCGCACCTGCGCGACTGGCAAGTGTTCAACAGCACCTGAAGAGACCTTGCACACAACGGGGGTTACCTCAGCACTTCGATGTCGGGGAATCACTACCCCGGCTGCACCTGCTGCTGCGGCCACTCTGCAGATAGCCCCGAAGTTCCTTGGGTCTTGCACCTCATCAAGTACAACCAAGAGGGCATCCTTGACCGCCAGTAGTTCGGCAGGGTCCGTGTAGACAAAGTCGGCAACCTCAGCTACTACACCCTGATGGTCTGGGGATTCGCAACGCTTCTCGAGCGCTTGAAAGTCTGCTGTCTCCACGGGGATCTGGGATGGCCAGTCCGCGTCAGGTCCCCGCTCTGTCACCCAGATGCGGTGGACATTGCGTGGCCCTGCGATCGCCTCGTTGACAGCGTTGCGCCCGTAGATGATCACTGGTCTGAGATCAGTTCAGGGCCGTTTGCCCCATCACGCACAGTCCAACCGCGCTGGAGTAGCTCATCCCGTATGCGGTCCGCTTCAGCCCAGTCGCTGGCGGCCCTGGCAGTCTCGCGCGCGGTCAGAAGCTCGAGAGCTTCAGCATCAGGACCGTCACCAGCGGTTTGGTCGAGCAGGTTCTCTAGGGCGAACACACTGAGCATCGCCCTGAGGCCATCACCACCGATGACTTCCCCGTCCCTGTTTGCCTCGCGAACCCAGCCAAACAGCTCAGCTAGGGCGGCGGGCGTGTTGAAGTCGTCGGCAAGGGAGTCAAAGAACCTCTCCGCATAAGGAGTCAGTGAGTCTGGAGAGGGGCCGTCTGTGAGGTTGCGTGCGAGCTCGCCGATGCGGGCGGCGCGGGCTTGGGCCTCCACAAAGCGCTCGTCCGTGCACGAGAGGGGCTGTCGGTAGTGGCCACTCAACAGCCAGAGGAGCACAGCATCCCGGCCGTGAGCCTCAATGGCCTCGTGGAGCAGCAGAACGTTCCCGACGGACTTGGCCATCTTCTCCTCACCGAAGCGGACCATGCCGTTGTGCATCCAGATCTTTGCGAGTGGCTTGCCTCGGGCCGCAGCAGTCTGCGCCTGCTCGTTCTCGTGATGTGGAAAGACAAGATCGCTGCCACCACCGTGAACCTCAAAGTCAACGCCCAGCTCAGCTTCGGCCATGGCTGAACACTCGATGTGCCAGCCAGGACGGCCAGGTCCCCAGGGGGAATCCCACGAGGTGTCCTCCCCCGGCTTGTTTGCCTTCCAGAGTGCGAAGTCGAGTGCATCACGCTTAATCGATGCACCTTGTACCCCTTCGCCTTGGTCCATCTGGTCAACATCGCGGTGTGACAGCTCGCCATAAGCCTTGTGCGAGCGGACGCTGAAGTAGACGTCGCCCTCTGCTTCATACGCGTGACCGGCATCCACAAGGTCTGCAATCAGGCTGATGATCTCGTCTATATGACCCGTGGCCAGAGGCTCGGCGTCAGGACGGCCGATCTGGAGAGCATCGGTGTCGGCCCTGTAGTGGTCAGCCATCTGATTGGCGAGGTCGGTGCTGGCCACGCCAGCCGCATTGGCGGCCGCGTAGATCTTGTCATTGACGTCTGTGAGGTTGGCTACGAGCTTGGCGTCGTACCCAACCGAGTCAAGAAACCGCTTGAAGATCCCGAAAACAACGAACGGCCGGGCATTGCCGACATGGATGCGGCCGTACACGGTTGGCCCGCAGGCGTAGATGCCAACCTTGTTGCCCTCGCGGGGCTCCAGAGGCAGCAAATTGCCGGTCAAAGTGTCGTGAATGCGGATAGGACGCATCACTGGCGAGAGTAGACGTCATCCGGCCCTCTAGCCTCCCCCGGGATGACTCCCCCAGAACGAGATCCACTCTCCCTCCCAAATCCGAGTCCCCAGTTCGGTCGTTATGCCCCCAGCCCAAGCGGCCGGTTGCACGTGGGAAACCTGAGAACAGCACTTGTGGCGTGGCTCACAGCCCGGTCCAGCGACCGCGGATTCCTAGTCCGGATAGAGGACCTTGACCCAGACAGATCGCACACCGCAGTTGCCGACCAGCAGTTGGAGGACCTCGCCTCCATTGGCTTGGACTGGGACACCGAGCCCATCCACCAGTCTGAACGCGACAACGCCTACTCCGGGGCACTAGCCCGGTTAGACGCCGCCGGCTTGGTTTATCCGTGCTGGTGTACCCGCGCCGAGCTGGCATCAGCCGCACCCCATGACCCTCAGCGCCCCTACGCCGGCAAGTGCCGCGGCCTGAATGATGCTGAGCGTGCCGAGCGGCAGGCCCGAGCGAACCGACCACCCTCGCTGAGGGTGAGCCTCGGTGACGTGGAGGTCAGTTGGAATGACCTCTTGATGGGCTCCCAATCAGGAGTGTCCAGCGACCCCGTGGTCCGGCGCGCGGATGGAGTCTTTGCTTATCACCTGGCTGTGGTCGTGGACGATGCTGCTCAGAATGTTGATCAGGTTGTGAGAGGCGATGACCTCAGCGACTCAGTCCCCACTCAGGCAGCGCTGTATGACGCTCTCGGCCTGCCACGGCCAACATGGGGTCATGTTCCACTGGTTGTGGAATCCGATGGGACGCGGCTGGCTAAGCGCGAGCGCTCGGTAACCCTTGCCCGCTGGGGTGACGACGGCACGGCACTCGCCAAGCTCGGGGCAAGCCTCGGCCTCTGTGGGCCTGAAGACTCGGATGTGACAGCAGCTGACCTGCGCACCAACTTCCACCTAGCAAGCGTTCCACGCGAGCCTTGGGTGCTTGACCGGCCCTTCTAACCCCGTGGGGTAGCTCAGCCAGAGTGCGGCCAGCCGACGCCCAAGGGCAGCAGCCAGCGGACGGCCTGAATCGCAATCACGGCAACAGTCAAAGACACGGCGCCAACCCGAACACGGCGGTCAGCACTCAACGCTGCGAAGGGAAGCGACCAGATCACATACCAAGGGTGCAGCTGAGTCGAGAGAGCCAGGGACGCCATGATCGCCACGCCCGCCGCCCCAATCCATCCGTCCTTCGACCTTGTCGCAACCCGGACTGCCTGAACGATCACAGCTAGAACCAATGCGAACAGCAAAGCTCTGGCGACCGGTCCTACCTGCCCAAGCCCAAGGTAGCCGGCGAGCACCCCCGGAATCGACTTCAGCTCACCGATGTGCTGACCGGTCCCGTTAGCAATCGTTGCCGGTGCCTTCATCCAATCGAAGCCATAGACCAGTGTCGCGACGACGCCAACTGCGGCCGTTACGGCAGCAAACCCGATGGCAGCCTCCTTGGCGCCGTTCTCAGCCCTTTTGCGGGCTCCAACCAGCAGGAATGGAAGAACTAGCCCTGCGGAGCCTTTGATGGCCACAGCGGCGCCCAGAACGGCCCCAGCGGACCGTGGCTTAGCCTGGATGACCAGTCTGACGGCGGCTAGTACCACCGCAAGCATGAGCAGATCGTTATGGCCACCGCCCAAGGCATAGACCAGCAGCAGTGGGTTCAGGGCAACGAACGCCATCGCTTGCGCTGCCGGACGGCCAAGATCACGGGCAATGCTCCAAGTCAGCCACGCGCAGGCACCGGCAGAGAGGAAGCCCACGAGCTTCAGGATCCACATCCCTGCGGGCAGACCAACGACCGTCAGGCCTGCCGTAAACATCGTGAAAATTGGTCCGTAGACGGATGGCGTGTCGCACCAGATCAGCCCGGTCCAACCGAACGCTGGATCCTGCGGCCTAACAACTGGACCGTGCAGATATGGGTTGACGCCAAAGAGCACTTGGAGCCTCCCCGCGGACAGGTAGGTGAAGATGTCCGTTGAGAACAGTGGTGGCGCGATCAACAGGAGGAAGTAGATGCCTCCGATTGCCCAAGCCAGTGCCCGGAGGGGAATCGAGTCAGCGTCTCGGACTACGGCCATCCAAGCAAGGGCAAGTAGCCCGAGTCCAAGCACGACCACGGCCTTGCCAACTGACATCCCCGCATCAACCGTCGCCTGACCAAGATTCTCCGCAGTCGACTTGAGCGGGCTAAAGACCCCGAGGATCCAGTTAGGAAGGGTTGATCCCGGAGCCCCGATTGGGACGATGAACCTGGTCATCGGGGAAGTGACGACCAGCAGACCAATCAGCCCGGCAATGGTGGCTAGCCCTTCCTTCGCTCCGAAGCCCAGTCCTGCCAAGCGGAGGGGGGCTGATCCCCCGGGGGTCGCTGCGGCAAGTTCTGGCGACCTGCGCGAAAAAGCTGTGCGCAGCTCCATCAGATCCCGTCCTCAACTTCCGTCACGGACACGACGGCCATCGCGGACATACCCTCTCCACGCCCAACGAATCCAAGACCCTCGCCACGAGTGGCCTTGACGCTGACACGGTCAACGGGAATGCCAAGCGCTCCAGCCAGTGTCGTGCGCATCTGGTCACGGTGCCCAATCAGCTTTGGCGTCTCGAGGTTCACAGTGGCATCAACGTTCCACGGTCTAAAGCCGGCCTGGAGAACATGATCAACCGCTTTGCGCAGGAGCTCAACGGAGTCAGCCCCAGCGTGCTGCTCGTCCGTGTCCGGGAACAGCTCGCCAATATCCCCTAAGGCTGCGGCCCCAAGCAGAGCATCGGTAATCGCGTGGCAGAGCACATCCGCGTCCGAATGCCCGACGGGGCCAAACTCGCTGTCGATCGTGACACCGCCAACAACCATGGGCCGCCCTGGGGCAAGGGGGTGCACGTCATAGCCGATCCCGAAGCGAGGGGGAGTCATCGTGGAGCACCTGCTTGGGCGCGTCGGCCGAGGATCAACTCGGCAAGGTCAAGATCATTTTGCGTTGTCACTTTGAAGTTCTCCGATGGTGAATCGACAAGCTGTACCGCGAGCCCGAGGGCCTCGGCCAAGGCAGCATCATCCGTGGCCGCCGCAAGGACATCTTCCCCTTGATCCAGCGCCTGAGCGAGTGCCCTATTCGTGAAAGCCTGCGGTGTTTGCACAGCCCTCAAGGTACCCCGATCCAGCGTGGATAAGACGTTTCCATCCTCGTTAGCAACCTTAATAGTATCGGTGACTTGTGTTGCGGCGATGGCCGCCTCACAGCCAGCGCCTGGAGCGACGGCTGCCATAAGGCGCTCGATCAGCTCTCTTTCAACGAATGGCCGGGCAGCATCGTGAACAAGTACGACCTGCGAATCATCCAAGTCCCCAGCTGCCGATAGGGCTGCACGCACGGACAGGGAACGGTCAGACCCTCCCTCACAGACCACACAACCCTCAAGCGCTTCGACGTCCCCGTCACTCGAGGCCGTCCAGCCAGAGGGCACAGCAACAACAATGCGATCGATTCCGTCAACCGCTCTGAAGGCGTCAATACTCCAAGCGACCAGCGGCCGCCCCGCACACAGAATGAACGCCTTGGGAACACTGCCCCCAAGACGCTCGCCGCTTCCAGCAGCAACGATCAGCGCGACCGCCACCGTTTACAAATCCCTTGATCTGACCGTCAGCCAGCTGCGGCTGCGGTCTTGTGCCCGTTGGACTTGGCAAGAAGGTTGTCCAGATGCTCCTCGGCCTCCTCGTCCTCCATGCTGAGGGCGTACTGAAGCTCTGAAGCAAGGTTGGTCTTCGCCTTGGTGAACATCTGCTTCTCACCGGTCGAAAGTCCCTTATCCGTCTCACGAACGGCAAGGTTGCGGACAACCTCGGCGATCTCGAAAACATCACCGGTCTTGAGCTTGTCGCGGTTGTGCTTAAAGCGACGGTTCCAGTTCTTTGGCATCTCGGAGCACTCCGCGTTAATCAAACGGAGGAGCTTCTTCAAGGTCTTGTCATCCATGACTGGACGAAGACCGTTCTCCGCCGCGTTATCGCTCGGGAGCAGAATCGTCATGTCGTTGTGATGAATTCGGATGGTCAGGTATTCACGCTTCTGACCAACAACCTCCATCTTCTCCTTACGAACCACCTCGCCGGCACCGTGATGTGGTGAGACGACTGAGTCTCCGACCTGGAAGTCGATTGCTTCAACCTTGATTTCAATTTCAAGGTCTTCGATGCTGAGTTCTTCTTCGCTGCTTGGAATGGTGTCCTCCTCTTTCGGCAGGCGCCCCGATGGGCATGCCTTGTCAGATCTGCAGGTAACGGTCCACGAGGTTGATTTCTTGAAGCCGGCGCAGACCCTCGCGGATGTCCTTAGCGCGCAGCTCTCCTACTCCTTCGATTGACTCCAGCTCACCCTCGGCTGAACCCAGCAGATCCTCGAGGCCACCAAAGACCTCGACGATCCGCTGGACCACCAGCTTGGGAAGGCGTGGAATCCGACCGAGAACGCGGTAACCCCGAGGGGCGACTGCGTGATCGATCGTATTGACCTTGCGGTCATGGCCGAGCAGCTCTGCGAGCCGCCCGAAATCGAGAAGATCTTGGTGTGAGAGGCGTGCCAACTGCTCCATCACGCCGGCGAGCCCGTCTGGGCCCATCTCACGGACGTAGTCATCAACTAGGGCAGCCTTGTCGGCAGCAACTCCGGTGAGGACCTCATCTAGCTGCATCTCAATCAGCCGTCCTTCAGTCCCCAGCTCAACGATGTGGCGCTCGATCTCGGCACCCATGCGCGTAACCATCTCGCTGCGCTGCAGCACGGTCAGGACATCGTGAAGGGTCGCGCTGCCCTCGAACTCAAGCGCGGTGAGGCGAGTTGAGACCTGATCCAAGCGGCTGCGGTACTTGTCGAGCGTGGCTAGGGCCTGGTTGGCCTTGGCGAGAACCTGTGGAATGTCCTCAAGGATGTACTTGGAACCGTCGGCGTAGAGGGAGACAACCTCCCTGCGCTGTGAGACAGCAATAACAAGAGCATCAGCCTGCTTGGAGAGCCGCTCAGCTGTCCTGTGACGGGTTCCCGTTTCACTCGACATGATCGTCGGATCAGGGGTCATCTGAACATTGGCCCAGATGATCCGCGTCGCGCTCGGGTTAAGAAGAATCGCCCCGTCCATCTTCGCCACTTGGTAGAGGAATGCCGGTGAATAGTCGATATCAAGACGGATACCGCCCGAGATCATCTGGGCGAGTTCCTCTGGATCACCGATCACGATCAACGCACCAGTGCGGGCATGAACAATGTTGTCAATGCCTTCTCTGAGAGCAGTGCCAGGAGCCACCATCTCGAGCGAACGGACCAGACCAGGGTCTTGACGCGAGTCTAGTTCTACTGTCTGATCGTCGCCTGATCGTCCCTGAATCACAACACCATTCTAACGGGAGCGCAAATTTGGCGCGCCGACGCAGGGTTTGCTGTCTCAGCCGACCAAAATGTCAACAACTGAGCCGCCAGGAACAAAGATGTAACGCGATGCAGATCCATGCTTGTCGACCTTCAGAAGCGAAGCGGTCCTGCGTCTAGGCCATGTCAATCCCGCCTCCCAGAGCCCCCGCACCGGTCGGAGTACAGCGAGTCGGAGACGCAGCCTTCGCCTTGGCGGTAAGCCACGCATTCGGAGCAACACCCGCCCAGCCCGAAGCCCCCATGACCCCAGCAGGACCTCTCGCTTGTCGTATGACCCATGCCGAGTTCCCAGCACGGGCCACAGCGGACTACTTGTCGCACTCGCGACACGGGCTGGTCGGCCAACAGCGTAAATCCGGGAGGCCCACCAAGTTGAGCGCGGCTGCCCCCAGATGTCAAGGAGCGCGTCGAGCAGACCATCCTCAGGTCTTCCATGTCCCCAGACCGCGAACGCCGCTTGCTCGGCTCCCCCTCGCTCCAGCTGAGCCCAGTAGGAGAGCAGCGCCCCAGGGAGGAAGCGCTGTGCCACTGGCGTGTACTCCGTTACGAAGAACTGCCTTTTCCCGCTCAGCACTGCGCGCCATGACCCATTGTGGGCTGCTAGCTCATGGGCGCGATGTAGCGAGCGCGCTAGCCCGCTCATTGCCCTCGATCCGCCGCCTGCGATGTGCCACGCAACCCCGTCCAGGTGGCAGTGGTGGGCCGCACAGAAGGCAATCAAGCGCGAGGTCCACATCGATGACTTGCCAGCCGTACTTGGGCCCAGCACTCGAACGCGCGAGCCAAGTTCCGCCCGGAGTGCCTGCTCGGCTGCCAGAAACGTCACCTTGTAACGGTCAAGGTGGGGATCTCGGGCAAGCGGCCAGTAGCGAGCCGTGTCGGGCTCATTCCAGATGTCCACCCAGATCGGACCCGACGGGATCATCCGCCCGAACTCGGCTGCCCTGCGCCTCACCCACGCCGAGTAGGCGGGAAGGTTGTCGAACGGCCAGACCGCCGGCCAGTGCCCCGGAAGTCCCCAAAGGTCGCTCAGGACAAATACTGGCCGCGCACCCAGCAGCTGGACATCAGCAAGGTGGAGTGACCACTCCCTTGGAACACCTCGCCAGATCCCAGGACTAAGCCCCGCCGACCGCACGCGGAAAGCAGCTGCGACTGGGTCCGACAGCAGGGGCTCTCCCCCGTGCATGAACCCAACAGCGTTGCCCACCACTTGCGGGTGAGCAAAGTTAACCGTCGCTACGGGCGCGGCCTGCGACTGTGAAGCACTGCCAAACGCCAGCACCCAGACCAGACCGATGGCTGGGAAATACCGATGGAACATTCCACTTCCAAAGTAGCGGCGCGCTGACCAAACCGTGTGGTTTCAACTTCCACGTTGCCCTCTAGGATCATCTGGAGCCCAACTGGACCGAGAGAACGGCGCCCTTGGGCACACGGATACTCAGGGTGACCTGACCATGAACCACCCGCACCGCCCCCGCCCTGTGCTGGATTGGCCTCACATCAGTCCCCGTCCACGAGCTTCCCACTGGGTACATCACCCCAACCCGCATGAGATATCTCCCATTCGGAAGGCCCGCGACCCGAACTCGGACACGGCCCGCCGAAGACCCCCACGAGCCGAGCAGAATCTCTCTCAGCCCATCCGTGCCTCTGCGCGTAGCTAGCGCAGGCCACTCCGGACTGCTTGAGCTCGTCCTAACACGCCCGACCCGCCCAATGGCGTAAGCGCGCGCTGCCCACCAGGTAGCGCGAGGACGCCCATCAAGGTCAAGCAGTGCGTCTAGGAGGCCATCCTGGGGCCTGCCGTGATCCCAGGTCGCCAATGCCGCGTTGTCGGCACCGCCAGCTTCGATCTGAGCCCAGTAAGCCAGGAGGGCACCTGGTACTCGACGCTGCGCTGGAGGCGTGTACTCGGCAATCAGGAACTGGGCCCCCGGGCGGAGCACCCTGTGCCAGATCCTGTCGGCCTTGGCCTTCCTTCTGGCCCTACGGAGCGAAGCTGCCAGGCCGCCCATCGTCTTCTTCCCGCCCCCACAGACATGCCACGCCACCGCATCTATGCGGCAGCCGCGGCGCGCGCAGAATCCGATCAGCCGGCCCGTCCACAACGATGGATTCTTCGAAGTACTTGGACCGATTACTCGCACCCGCGAGCCAAGCTCAGAGCGCAACGCTCGTTCGGCAAGAAGGAAGGTCTCCATATAGCCGTGCAGATGGGGATCGTCCGCCACCGGCCAGAACTTCCCCGTGTCGGGCTCATTCCAAACATCAACCCAGATCAGCCCGGTTGGCATCTGAGCGCCGAGGGCTCTAGCTTGCCGATGGACCCAAGCCTCGTATCTGGATGGGTCGTCCAAGGGGCTGATTGTGGGCCAGTGCCCTGGCAGTCCCCAGAGATCGCTCAGGACAATGATCGGCCGCGCACCTGAGCCAACCACCGACGGCAGGTCGAGCGACCAAGCCCGGGGCACACCCCTCCAGACTCCGGGCCGCAACTGCTCTGCCCTAGCCGAGTAGCGCGCAGCCAGAGTAGGAGCTAGCCGGGCAACCGCGCCGTGCATGAACCCAAGGGCATTGCCCGCCCTCTGAGGATGCGCGAAGTCAACTTTGACCACGGCGCCGGAACCCTCTGCAGTTCCAACGAACAGGCAGAAGGCACAGAAAACTGCTGGCGCGAGACCCCTTCGCATCAAGCCGGACGCTAACGGTCACTACCGCCAAATGTCAACCCGAGCGTCTGTGAGTCTGGTCTCAGACCGCTTGGAGGCGATCTTCACCGCTGGCGATAACAGCCGCTAATGCATCACGCAGCGAGGCAACCTCGCGCGCGTCCCCGCCAGCCCCGGGCGGAGCCAGAACCGGCTGAAGGCCAAACTTGCTGGCCTCAGCAAGACGCCTGTCCGGATGTCCCACGGACCTAACTTCACCGGTCAGGCCAAGCTCCCCGAAACAAGCGACAGGAGTGGTTCCGTTGCCAGGAATAACGCCCTTGGCAGCAGCGGCGACAGCAATCGCAACTGCGAGGTCGGCACCGGGCTCATCTACACGCACGCCGCCGACCACATTGAGGAAGACGTCGGCTGCGCCCAGCGCAATCCCTCCATGTCGTGTCAGTACGGCAAGGACCAGAGCGAGGCGGTTGCGGTCAATGCCGTTGGCAATCCGCCTGGGCTGCGTCAGTTCTGATGGCGACACCAAAGCTTGGAACTCAACGAGGAGTGGACGCGAGCCCTCCATCGCGCACAGCACGACACTGCCAGGAGCTCTCTTCGCCTCGGCAACAAACCTCGCTGACGCATCCAATACTTCAACGAGCCCTCCCTCACTCATCTCAAAGACGCCAGCCTCCGCGGTTGACCCAAACCTGTTCTTCATGGCCCGAAGAGTTCGATAGGTTCGCTCGCGCTCCCCCTCAAAAAGCAGAACGCAGTCAACGAGGTGTTCAAGAACTCGCGGGCCCGCAAGGTCGCCCTCCTTGGTGATGTGCCCAACCAGGACAACGGCTGTGCTCTGCGACTTGGCTGCCCGCATCAGCGCTCCAGCTACTTCCCGTACCTGCCCAACACTCCCCGGAGCACCATTTAGTCCGTCTGCATGCAACGTCTGAACCGAGTCAATGACGCAGACAGATGGGCGCTCCTGCTGGATAGTTGCGACGATCGTGCCCAGATCAGTCTCGGCAAGCACAGGCACATCCAGCGCACCCCCACCCAACCGTTGGGCACGGAGGCGGATCTGCTGAGCAGACTCCTCCGCGCTCACATAGAGCACTTTCTCGCCAGCATCAGAGAGGTTTGCGAGGGCCATCGAGGTAAGGGTGGACTTGCCTATGCCCGGGGCTCCGCCCAGTAGGACCGCAGAGCCAGGCACCAACCCACCACCCAGAACACGGTCCAACTCTCCGATGCCAGTGGCGAGACGCTTCTCGGCACTGGCGGAAACCTGACTCAGTGGGATAGGTGAAGCCGCCCGGCCTGGCTTGGACTTGGTCGGGCCAGTTGAGGACTCCCGCCTCTCCTCCACAAGGGTGTTCCATTCATCACAGCCAGGACACTGGCCATGCCACCTTGCTGCCTGGTGCCCACATGATGAGCAAACGTGCACTGTTGAGGACTTTGCCATCGCCCTATGAGACCCCGCGGGCCGGACGGATCAGGACTCGGCCCGGATGACCGACTCGAAACCGCACTCCCGGTGGGCTCCGTCGCAGAACGGCTTGTCAGCGGAGGCTCCGCAGCGGCAGAGAGCGATTGGCTCGCCGTTGGTTTCGCGGAGCAGGTTGCCCTCGTTGTCAACAACTCGGACGGGCCCATTGATCTTCAGTGACCCGTTGTCACGGACCTTAATCTCGACTATTTCGCTCATACCTTCAGCCTATTCGGTGACGTCGCCGTCAGCCGGCGCGGCGTCAGGTGCTTCGTCCTCATCGGAAGCCTCGGACTCTTCCGACCCAGCCCCAACAGCCACTGGCTGTGGCGCCGGCTTGATCACCGTGATGTTGACCTCTGAGGCTTCAGGATCATCGCTCTCCGGTGCGCGTTCGACAAGAACCGTGTCGCCGTCGTCAAGCTCGGCGCGGAGAACAAAGTCAGCAAGTGGGTCCTCAATGAACCTCTGGATCGCACGGCGCAATGGCCTTGCCCCCATTGATGGGTCCCAACCCTTATCGACGAGAAGGTCCTTGGCTTCGTCGGTCAGCTCAAGCTGCAGACCGCGCTCAGCGAGTGACTCGCGGACGCGGTGCAGGAGCAGGTCAACAATGTGCTTGATCTCATCACGGCTGAGCTTGTGGAAGACGATTACATCGTCGATCCTGTTGAGGAACTCTGGGCGGAAGACCTTCTTGAGCTCGCCCATAATCCGGCTCTTCATGTCCTCGTAGGTAATCCCAGTCTCATCATCGGAGACCGCGAAACCAAGCGGCGTGTTGCGCGCAATCTCAGATGCCCCGATGTTCGAGGTCATGATCACGATGCAATGGCGGAAGTCAACCGTGCGACCCTGCGAGTCCGTCAGACGGCCGTCCTCCAGGATCTGGAGAAGGATGTTGAAGACATCCGGATGCGCCTTCTCGATCTCATCGAGCAAGAGCACCGAGTAAGGCTTGCGGCGAACCGCTTCAGTCAGCTGGCCACCCTCGTCATAACCGACATAGCCGGGAGGCGAACCAACGAGCCTGGAGACAGCGTGCTTCTCCATGTACTCGGACATGTCGATACGGATCATCGACTCTTCATCGCCGAACAGGAACTCGGCAAGGGTCTTGGCGAGCTCAGTCTTGCCGACACCTGATGGGCCGAGGAAGACAAATGAGCCAGTTGGGCGCTTGGGATCCTTGAGGCCCGCCCTCGAGCGCCGCATTGCCTTGGAGATAACCTCAACCGCTGCCTGCTGGCCGATTACGCGCTTGTGGAGCTCCTCCTCCATGCGGATCAACTTCTGGGTCTCAGCTTCGGTCAGCTTGAACACTGGGATACCCGTCCACATGGAGACGATGTCTGCGATTTCCTCTTCGCCAATCGATGGACGTTCGGTCTCTTCGCCCTCTTCCCATGAGTCCTCCAGCTCGCGCTTCTTCTGCATCTGCTGACGTTCCTCGTCGCGGAGACTTGCAGCCTTCTCAAAATCCTGTTCCTCAATCGCGGTTTCCTTGGCGCGACGGGTTCCTTCAATTTCATCCTCAAGCTCGCGGTGCACCGGTGGGGCGCTCATTGACTTGATTCGCATCCGCGATGCGGCCTCATCGATCAGGTCGATGGCCTTGTCCGGGAGGAAACGCTCAGAGATGTACCTGTCAGCCAGGTCAGCCGCGGCTTCAAGTGCCTCATCGGTGATCTCAACCTTGTGATGGGCCTCATACCGGTCACGGAGGCCGCGCAGGATCTGCACTGTTTCCTCAGTCGAAGGCTGCTCAACCCGAATCTGCTGGAAGCGGCGTTCAAGAGCTGAGTCGCGCTCCAGGTACTTGCGGTACTCGTCCAGAGTGGTTGCGCCGACCGTCTGCAGCTCGCCACGGGCAAGAGCCGGCTTCAGGATCGAAGCTGCGTCGATGGCACCCTCGGCGGCACCAGCACCAACAAGGTTGTGGATCTCGTCGATGAAGAGAATGATGTCCCCGCGCTGGCTGATCTCCTTCATCACCTTCTTGAGGCGCTCCTCAAACTCACCGCGGTACTTGGAACCTGCGACTAGAGCAGCAAGGTCAAGGGTGTAGATCTGCTTGCCCTTGAGGAGCTCAGGGACGTCGGCATTGATAATCCGCTGGGCAAGGCCCTCGACAACAGCTGTCTTGCCGACACCTGGCTCACCAACAAGAACTGGGTTGTTCTTTGTGCGTCGCGAGAGAATCTGCATGATCCGCTCAATCTCGGTTTCACGCCCAACAACTGGGTCAAGCTTGCCGTCAGCAGCGAGCTTGGTCAGGTTGCGGCCGAACTGGTCAAGCAGCTTCGAGGACTTCTTGCCCTCGCTCGAGCCCTCGCCGCGCTCCGCGCTAGCACCCTTGCCCGAGCCCTGGCGACGTCCGCCTGGTCCGGAAAGCATGCGAATTACTTCGTTGCGAATCTTGTCGGCGTCAGCATCAAAGTCGAGCAGAATGCGGGCCGCGACGCCTTCATTCTCGCGGATCAGGCCAAGCAGGATGTGCTCTGTGCCGATGTAGTTGTGGCCGAGTGAAAGTGCCTCACGCAGGGCGAGCTCCAGCACCTTCTTGGCGCGTGGAGTGAAAGGAATCTGACCGGAGGTGACTTCCTCGCCGGAACCGACGATGCGGACAACCTGGGAGCGGACCTTCTCAGCCGTGATGTCGAGGCTCTCGAGGACGCGGGCGGCGAGGCCTTCCTCTTCACGCAGCAGGCCGAGCAGAACGTGCTCGGTGCCGATGTAGTTGTGCTTCAGCGTCCGGGCTTCCTCCTGTGCGAGGACGACTACCTGACGTGCTCTTTCAGTGAACCTTTCGAACATCTGCGTCCCCCTCCCCTAATCGAGTGACCAACAGCAATACGTCATCCTAGCAACGCTTCCCGGACGCGCGGATCGAACTGTCCCCCCGAATGGCCTCCCGGCCTAGTTGAGGCCGCAGGTCAGGATTCGTCGCGCATGGCTGGGAAGAGGACAACCTCGCGGATCGTCTTGCTTCCAGTCAGCAGCATCACTAGCCGGTCAATGCCGATGCCAATGCCGCCAGTGGGTGGCATGCCTTGCTCAAGAGCACGAAGGAATGACTCATCGAACGGCTGTGCCTCCTCATCACCTGCGGCCGCATCGGCACGCTGTGACTCAAACCGACGGCGTTGCTCATCAGGATCGTTGAGCTCACTGAAGGCGTTGGAGATCTCCATCCCAGCTGCGTAGGCCTCAAACCGCTCGACCAGGCCGGGCTCTGATCTGTGGTCCTTAGCGAACGGCGAAAGCTCAACGGGGTAGTCAAAGAGAATCGTTGGCTGAATCAACTCGGGCTCAACATGCTTAGTCAGCAGCTCATCAACCAGCTGTGGCCAAGTGTCCGTCTTCGGCACCTCAAGGCCCCTAGCTTCCATCTCCTTGGCCAGAGAGTCCCTGTCACGGTGAGCGAGAATGTCAACTCCGCAGCGGCTGAGGATTGAATCTCTGAGCGTCTCACGCTGCCACGGGGAGTCGAAATCAATCTCGCCGTCGTAATCAATCTCCTTCGCGACATGGCGGACGAGATCCTCAAGCCGCGAGGCGATCACCATGTAGTCGGAGTAAGCCTCGTACCACTCAAGCATCGTGAACTCTGGGTTGTGCTTCGGCGAGATTCCCTCGTTACGGAAGTCCTTACCAAGCTCGTAGACGCGCTCAAGGCCGCCGACAATCAGGCGCTTTAGGTACAGCTCGGTTGCTATCCGCAGGAAGAAGTTCCGGTCGAGCGCGTTGTGATGGGTGGTGAAAGGCCTCGCCGCTGCCCCGCCATAAAGCGGCTGCAGGACTGGTGTCTCAACCTCAATGAAGCCATCACGGTCAAGGAAGCCACGGATCGCGGTGATCACCTTGGCCCTAGTCACAAACAGGTCGCGGGCATCCTCGGACGCAATCAGGTCCAGTTCGCGTCGGCGATAACGGGTCTCAATGTCCTTCAAACCGTGGTGCTTATCGGGCGGCGGGCGCAGCGACTTGGCCAGCAGGGTTACAGCGTCCACCTTGAGTGAGAGCTGCCCCCGCTTGGTCCTGATGGCAGTGCCATCCACCCCGATCAGGTCGCCGAGATCCAGATCACGGACTGCCTCGAATGCTTCCTCTCCGAGGTGGTCTGTCTGCGCAAGGAGCTGGATCCGGCCGCTCCTGTCATAGAGGTCTAGGAACGCGGCTCCACCCTGACCGCGGCGGGCAGCAAGACGCCCGGCAACACGGTGCTTAGATTCGGTCTCCTCACCATCTGCAAGTCCGTCATGGGCGGTAAGGAGCTCAGCGATTGCCTCAACCCCCTCGAACGAGTGCGGGAAGGGCTCGCCACCCTGCTTACGCATGGCATCAGCCTTCTCGCGGCGGGCTGCCACGAGCTCTTCCTCTCGGCTCTCGCCGATCGGCTCCTCAGGGCCGTCGGACATACCTCTAGCCGATCTTGGTGATCTTGAGCTTGCGCTTCTTGCCGCTAGGCAAAGCAACATCAACAACATCGTTGCGCTTCTGGCCGAGAAGCGCTTGACCTACAGGTGATTCATTGGAGACTTTGCCCGCTGCGAGGTCGGTCTCAGCGGACCCGACGATCGTAAATACAAGGCTCTTCTCACTCTTTTGGTCCTTGACATGGACAACAGATCCAATGCGCACCATGTCAGTACCAAGCTTCTTGGTGTCAACAAC
Source organism: Actinomycetota bacterium (assembly GCA_009699865.1). Taxonomy (GTDB): domain Bacteria; phylum Actinomycetota; class Thermoleophilia; order Solirubrobacterales; family Solirubrobacteraceae; genus WLNJ01. The sequence continues at coordinate 1,321 of WLNJ01000018.1, read as the reverse complement.
TGTTGCTGACCGCAAACGCTCCTCGATTTGAGCAACCTTTGATTCGACCATCGCCTGCTCGTTCTTGGCGTCGTCGTACTCGGAGTTCTCTGAAATATCCCCGAATTCACGGGCTTCCTTGATCCGTTCGGCTACCTCGCGGCGGCGATCGGTCGTGAGGTGTTCGAGCTCAGCTTTGAGCTTTTCAAGACCTTCTTGAGTGAGGATTACGTCTCTTGGCAAAATATCTTCTCCTGGGAACGGTCGTGCCCATCAGGGTCGCGGCAGTCTAGCAGTGACCGAGGCCTGATCAAATTGCGTGAGCCAGCGCGTGGGAGTGGAAGATCTCTCGAGCCGCCTCAACCCCCTCTGCGCGCTGCATAGCGTCCTGAAGTTCCTTGCCCCCTGAAAGGCGCTCGATATACCACGGGTAGAACTTCCGCAGGTACCGTCCTGCCCTGTCAGCCCCGATGTGTTCAACGGCGCTGTCCATGGTCCAGTCAAGCTCCTCAACAACCTCTTGGGCGGTGGGCGGCTCGTCGCGTGTGCCTAGAACCTCGGAGAACAACCACGGGTTACCCATCACGCCGCGGGCGAGCATGACTGCGGCCGCTCCGGTGTAGTCAAAGACATGCTTGATGGTCTCTACATCCCGGAGCCCACCGGAGATCGTCACAGGGATATCAAGTGCTTCAACAACCTCACGGGCAAGGTCATAGTCCGGGATTCCCTTGTGAGCCTGAGAGGCATGGCGCGGGTGAAAGCCGATTCCGGCCACTCCGGCATCGTCTTGAAGGCGCTTGGCGAGTGTGACCCCATCGCGCTCGCCGGGCTTCTGCCCAGGCCGAATCTTCACCGTTACAGGCAAGCCAGACCCACGAGCGGCAGCTGCAGCAACCGCAACAGCGCGGTCGTGGTCTCGTAGGAGCGCCGCGCCAGCCCCGGTCTTGCAGACCTTGGGCACCGGGCACCCCATGTTCAGGTCGATCATGTCGGCACCCGTAGCAGCGACCACTTCGGCAGCTGCCTCCATTGCATCTGGGTCCTCCCCAAAGAGTTGGATGGCAATCGGGTGTTCGTCCGGGTGGATCCGCAGCATCTCAGTACAGGTCTTCTCGTTCCCGTACTTAATCGCGTGGCTGGAGATCATCTCTGAGGTCAGCAGCCCAGCGCCAAACCTGCGGGCCTGAAGTCGGAAGAACCAGTTGCCTATGCCGGCAAGCGGAGCCAGGGTGACGCGGTTTGGAATCGCGACCCCACCGATCTCAAAGGGTTCATTTAGATCTCTTGCCATTGGCGTCTCAGGATAGGGCAGGCGGCGGGTCAGTCAGCTTCTGTGTTG
>WLNJ01000017.1 GCA_009699865.1 Actinomycetota bacterium | reverse complement strand
TTGGCCTACGCGCCACGCCTCGTCGCGGACTAGGGCGTCCCAGGCGGCAACGGTGGTGGTGGTGGTCCCTCGGTTGCTCTGGGCGAGCGGGTCGGCAATCATCGGTATTCCAGCCTTTGCGCACCATGTCGCCACCTCGGCGCCATGGCCTCGTTCGTCGCGTCCGCAGATAGCGAGCGGTCGGTTGGATTCCGCAAGCAAGGCTAAGACGCTCGACGGGACCGCGTCGTGTGTCTCCCTGCCTGCCATGTTCACTGATGCTGATTCGAGTGCAGCAGCAACTGCCTCTGGGTTGGCGGATTGGGCGAGCGGTTCCCAGAGGGGAACGTTGACGTGGACGGGTCCGGGCCTTGTCCCTGTCGCCGCGGCAAACACCTCATCGGCGAACTTAATCCAACTGTTCAGGGCGTCGGAGTCAAATGGGGGGCCATGTACTGTCTCGGCGGCCGACCCAAAGACCCCAACCTGATCAATGGTTTGGTTCTCCCCGGCGGCCCTCAGCTCAGGCGGTCTGTCGGCAGTTAGCGCGATCAATGGGGTTCGGGCCTCAGCGGCCTCGTGGATGGCGGGGGCTAGCTCCGCTGCGGCTGTTCCCGACGTGCACGCCACCACGGCGGGGATGTTGGTTGCCTTGCCAGCCCCGAGCGCAAAGAAGCCGGCCTCCCGCTCATCGATCACTGACCACGGCTGGACCCCCGCCGTGTTCGCCAGCGCGAGGATCAGCGGGGCCGACCGTGAACCGGGGGAGAGCACAGCGTGGTCAACGCCGAGTTGGGCGAGCCGCGCGGCGAACGCGGCCAAGGCGTTGGCTTGGTTGTCGGTCTCAGTTGTCATGGCATTGGGAACAATTCAGCATCTGGTGCCCTCAGGGTCGGTACCTAGGCCTGGTCCATCGGGTGAAGACATCTCACCGTCGTCAATCTGGAGCGCGTCGAACGATTCTTCGAAGGCGTCCAGTGTGCCCAGTCCACATGCTAAGTCGGGCTCCACGGCTTGGGCGGCGATCAGAGATGCTGCGATTCCGATTGGTCCGTCAAGCGTGGATCCGTATGTGACGAGGAGGCCGCCGGAACGAGCCTTGCTGGCGGCTTTGATCAACTTGTCAAGGCCGCCCCAAGCCTGGAGTTTGAGGCAAACCACGTCGGCGGAAGGTGGAAGCTCGAGCGCCCCGGGTTCTGTGGCGTCCTCGTCGAGGGCGAGGGGCACGGCACACCGACCGTGGACTTCGCGCATCTCAGCGAGGCCTCGGACCGGCTGCTCTACGAGGTCAACCGTCCCGGCTAGAAGCTCAAGCTGGATCAGCGCCTCGGCAACTTCCCATGCGCCGTTGGCGTCAGCGGACAGATGAATGTTTGGCCCAAGCGCCTCACGGAGAGCACCCATCCGAACATGGTCTGACCCGCCGCCGGTAGCAAGTTTGGCCTTGACGGCCCTGAACCCATCGCGCCGCGCGGCCTCTGCCTCTGCCTGCGCCACCGGGAGGTCGTTGGAACTCAGCAGCGCCCGAATCTCCACGGGACGGCCCATTTGAACTCCCATGGCTTCCAGCAGTGAAACGCCGGCGCGTCGAGCTGCGAGGTCCCGGAGGGCTACTTCTAGGGCGGCGCGGGTGGGTCCGGTGAGGCCTTCGGCGCAGCCACGGAGTGTCGAGTCAGGGTCATCCGGGTCAGCTCCAGCGAGAAGCTCCAAGCGAGGGCGGAGGGCGGCATCGCATTCGTCCGCCGTGATCCCACTGTATGAGCTCAGCGGGGAGGCCTCACCCCACCCGGTGTGAACCCCGTCGCTCAGGGAGAGGAGAAGCATGTCCCTCTTGAAGGTGGTTCCGTGTGCTGCGGTGGCCGGAGCCTTGAGCTCGTGAATCCGGCGTTGGAGTGACCAACGCATCAGCTGTTAGAGCAGGATGCCCAAGGAAAGTAGGGCACAGAAGGCCAGCTGGAGCTTCCCAGTGTCTCCGAGTGTCTTGTTGAGTGCAGGTCCGTCAGTACGTGTCAGCACTGCCCTTGTTGGGGCGGCTGCCAGGGGTATTGCTAGCCATGTCAGGAGGAGGCCGGGCCCGAGGTCACCGGCAATCCACGGGACTAGAGCGAGTGGGAAGCAGGAGTAGACCATTGCGGCGAAGAGCTTCCGGGTTCGGGCCCTGCCTAAGCGGACGGCAAGCGTCTTCTTCGAAGCCCTCCGGTCAGTGTCGATGTCGCGGATGTTGTTGACAACGAGAATCGCTGCAGCAAGTAGTCCAACGGGCACCGCGAGGGCGATCGCGGGCCAGCTAAGCGATACGGCCTGCACGTAGTAAGTGCCTGCCACTGCGACGAGTCCGAAGAAGAGAAAGACAAAAACTTCGCCGAGCCCCACATAGCCATAGGGCCGCGGTCCTCCTGTGTAGAGGACGCCAGCGAGAATCGACAGGATCCCCACGATTAGCAGTGGCCAGCCGGAGATGCTCACCAGGTAAATGCCAACTGCTACTGCGAGACCAAATGTGAGGTAGGTAGCAGCGAGAACCTGTTTAGGAGGAACAAGGCCCCCTGCTGTTACGCGCACAGGACCGAGGCGGTCGTCGGTGTCAGCTCCCCTGCGGGCGTCTGAATAGTCGTTGGCTAGGTTCGTCCCGATCTGAATCAGCAGTGCGCCTGTCAGAGTGGCAAGGAAGGCCAAGATTGAGAATTTATCCTTCTGACCGGCAAGGGCTGTGCCAACCAGCACGGGGGCTACGGCAGCGGGGAGAGTCCTAGGCCGTGCGGCTAGAAGCCAGATCCGAAGACCGCTAGGCCGAGTGGCGGCTTGGGCGTGCTCGCTCATGGTCGTTTGGGGAACTTGCCAAAGTCGGGCTTGCGCTTCTCGTTGTAAGCGTTGCGGCCCTCTTGGGCTTCCTCGGACATGTAGAAGAGGAGGGTTGCGTCGCCAGCAAGCTGCTGGATGCCCGCAAGTCCATCGTCGGCGGCGTTGAGGCTGGCTTTGAGCATCCTCAGCGCCATTGGCGACAGCTCAAGCATCTCGCGGCACCACTTGACGGTCTCGGCCTCCAGGTCGGCGACAGGGACAACTGTGTTGATGAGCCCCCAGTCGAGCGCTGTCTGTGCGTCGTACTGACGGCAGAGAAACCAAATCTCTCGTGCGCGCTTCTGCCCAATCTGACGTGCCAAGAGCCCCGACCCGTAGCCGCCGTCGAATGAACCGACCTTTGGTCCGGTTTGGCCGAACTTGGCGTTATCGGCCGCGATCGAGAGGTCGCAGCAGATGTGGAGAATGTGACCGCCACCAATTGCGTAGCCAGCGATCATCGCTACGACGGGCTTTGGAGTCCGTCGGATCTGGACTTGAAGGTCAAGGACGTTGAGGCGGCCAATCCCTTGCTTGGCGATGCTGTCATCGCCGATGTAGCCGTCGTCTCCTCTGATTCTCTGATCCCCACCAGAGCAGAAGGCTTTGTCACCTTCGCCAGTGAGGACGATTACGCCGACTTGGGGATCGTCGCGAGCAATGTCGAATGCTTCCGAGAGCTGAAAGAGCGTCTGCGGTCGAAATGCGTTGTGAACCTCAGGGCGGTTGATGGTGATCTTCGCGATACCGTCGCCGGAGACTTCAAACTTGATGTCGGAGTAGTCCTTGACGGTCTCCCAGTTAACGGCTGGTGCTTCTTGGCTCACAGTTGGTTCCTTGTTGGTTGGGCAAGCTGACGCTTGCGAGATTAGCCTGTCTGATGTGGTCCCCGACGCCCAGAGCAGCTTCTATGACCTTTACGCGCTCCGGTCGCGTGGCGGATCGCCGACGATCACTGACCCGGCTGGCTCCTGGAGCGGGGAGGAGGCATACGTCCACTCACTTGCGGCGGCTGGCTTTCTTAGCGGGCTTGCGCGGCCGAGGGACAGGGTTGCCCTCGAGCTTCCGAGTGGAAGGGACTGGGTGGCGTTTGCGACTGGATCTTGGTTAGCGGGCCTGGTTGTTGTGCCGATTGACTCGCGCTGGCCCCGGTCGCGACGGGAGAGGGTTCTCAGCTCCTGTGCGGTCCACATCACCGAGCTTGAAGTTGGACGCGCGTGGTCGGACCTCGATGTTTTGGGTGGTCCGCCCGCTCGCGTGGTTGCGGGGGAGGATCCAGCTCTGGTCCTGTTTACCTCCGGGACGACCGGGCCTCCGAAAGAGGTTGTTCACTCGACGGCAAGTTTGGAGGCACAAGCCACAGCGGGGGCGCTGGCCACGGGCTTAGGCCCCAACAGCATGTGGCTGATTCCGATGCCGCTCACTCACGCGGGAGGCATCGGTGCTGTGGTTAGGTGCCTGTGCGCTGGAAGCGCCATGACTCTGCTCCCAAAGTTCGACGCTCAGGAGTGCGCGGCACTGCTCCAGGGTAGGGAACAGGGAAGTGCGATCACCCACGTTTCGTTTGTTCCGACGATGCTGGGGAGGGCTCTGGCCGCTGGCCTTTCAGACCCTCCAACCCTTGAGGTGGCCCTGATTGGTGGGGCACCGTTGGACCCCGCTCTCAGGCGCGAGGCGGTGTCAAAGGGCATTCCGGTTAGAGAGTCCTGGGGGATGACAGAGACCCTCGGCCTGATTTCCCTAGCCGGGATCTCTGACGATGGGGGATCTGGTCTCCTGTTGGAAGGGCTGGAGCTGCGAGTTGGTACCGACTCAGAGCTTTCTGTACGGGGCGCAATGATTGCTCCGAGTGCTATCGGAAAGGACAAGTGGCTTCACACGGGCGATGTGGGGTCGTTCGTTGACGGCCGAGTGAGGATCACAGGGCGGCTGGGCAGCATGATCATCAGCGGCGGTGAGAACGTGAGTCCGGACGCCGTGGAAGCTGCGCTCCGTGAGCTCGATGGAGTAATGGACGCTCTCGTCTATGGCGTGAGCGACCCAGAGTGGGGACAGCGAGTGGAGGCCGATGTAGTCCTGAGTGCGGGACGCTCACTTGACGCTGAAGGAATCATCCAGTCCTTGAGTTTGGTTCTGTCACCATGGGAGATCCCGAAGAGCTTCTCAGCTGTAGACGAGATCCAGCGAGACCAGCTCGGCAAGATTGACAGGAGCAGCGATGACACAAGCAGCGAGCTATGACAGCGAAGGCTGGCAGGAGAGGGCCAAGGATTGGATAGATAGGTCCGCCCGGTTTGAGGAGCAGGTGCGGCCGCTGACGGACGCCATGCTTGCCGCCAGTGGACTGCAGCCTGGCTATCGCGTACTAGAACTCGCATGCGGTCCAGGTGGCATGATTTCCAATGTTGCCCAGAGCATCCTTCCTGATGGGGAACTCGTGGCCACCGACATTTCCGAGGCGATGGTCGCCGGGGCGGCCGCAGTTGTGGAGGCCGAGGGTCTAGGGAATGTTGAGACCCGAACGATGGGGATCGATTGGCTCGATTCACCGGCGGCGGTCGCTGACCGCATTCTTTGCCGTTTCGGTTACATGTTTGCTGTGGACCCAGAGTCCGCGCTTCATGAGGCGCGCCGAGTACTCAAGCCGGGAGGGCGGCTTATTGCAGCCACATGGGACCTCCCGGAGGTCAATGCTTACGGCGTCGTTCCTAACCGGGCGCTTGAGATGGCAGGCCTTGGGAAGGTCCCCGTTGTAGGAGACCGGGGGATGTTCCGGCTTGGCTCAGCTGATGATCTGAAGGAGCTTGCGTTCTCAGCTGGGTTCATCGAGGCTGCCGTGACACCAGTTCCACTCAGCTTCGAGTTCGAGTCACTGGAGGATCTTCTGGAGTGGGTGTGCGGAATGTCTCAGACCGTTGAGACGGCCCTCAGAACGGCTGGTCCTGAGGGGCAGATTGCCTTTGATCAAGCCATGACAGAGCTTGTAGTTCCTTACTCAAATAGCAGCGGTGGGATCTCCCTGCCCGGCGTCGCATTGCTTCTGACCGCCGAAGCCTGACTCCCGCTGGTAGCCTGCCGCACCTATGACTGATGAAAAAGTTCTCTACGACGCAGACGCAGACCTCTCCCTTCTAGAAGGCAAGACGGTCGCGGTAATTGGCTTTGGCTCGCAAGGCCACGCCCACTCACTCAACCTGAAGGACTCTGGGGTCGACGTTGTTGTCGGACTCCGTTCCGATTCAGCTAGTGCCGAGAAAGCCCGTGCAGCTGGGCTTGAGGTTCTTGAGCCCGCAGAAGCGGCAGCCCGCGGAGACGTGGTCATGCTTCTTGTGCCGGATGAGAGGCATCGCGAAGTTTGGGAGGGTGGCGTCCGAGAGGGCGTAGTACCCGGCAATCTTCTGCTCTTCGGGCACGGGTTCTCGATCCACTTCGGCGAGATCACTCCTCCAGAGGGAGTTGACATCGCGCTGGTCGCACCAAAGGGCCCAGGTCACCTTGTACGTCGTCAGTACACCGAGGGCAGTGGAGTGCCCGGACTGATTGCGATTGAGCAGGATGCCACTGGGAACGCTTTCCCGCTGGCGCTTGCTTATGCCAGAGGCATTGGCTGTACTCGCGGTGGCGTCATTCAGACCTCCTTCCGTGAAGAGACAGAGACAGACCTCTTCGGCGAGCAGGCGGTTCTCTGTGGCGGTGTGAGCGAACTCGTTCGCGCTGGCTACGAGACGCTTGTCGAGGCTGGCTACGACCCACGTCTTGCCTACTTTGAGTGCCTGCACGAGCTCAAGCTGATTGTTGATCTGATGTATGAGAAGGGGATCACTGGGATGCGTCACTCGATCTCAAACACAGCCGAGTTCGGCGACCTGACACGCGGGAAGCGAGTCATTGGGGAAGAGTCAAGGGCGGCTATGAAGGCCATCCTTAGTGAGATCCAGAGCGGCGAGTTTGCTCGCGAGTGGATTGCTGAGAACAATGCGGGCCAGAAGAACTTCCAGCGCATGCGTGAGGAGCAGAGCAACCACCTGATTGAGGTTGAAGGTCGCAAGCTCCGCTCGATGATGGACTGGATCAACACCGAATTCGACGAGTCTTAATGCGAGCGGGCGCGTTGACCCTCTGCTCGGCCCGCTAGCCTTACCGCTCTCATGAGTGGTCAAGCACCAAACCCGTTCAATAAGAAGATCCTGGCGACAGCAGGTCCGACTCCTTTGCCGCCAAGGGTCAGTTCTGTCATGTCGGAACCGGTTCTCTATCACCGTGATCCAGCGTTTGCGGCGATTTACGAGCGAGTCCTCAACCGTCTTCCTGAGGTGTTCCAGACCAGTAACGACGTGCTTCTGTTTGCATCGACTGGCTCTGGCGCGATGGAATCTGCGGTTAGTAACCTCGTCCAGCCCGGACAGAAGGTCCTTGCCTGCGCAACTGGCAAGTTCGGCGAGAGGTGGCTTCAGCTCCTCGACGCCCAAGGGGCAGAGACTGTTCGTTATGAGCCCGGCTGGGGCGTCCGTATTGATGCTGACGAAGTTGATCGCCTTCTGACCGAGAACCCTGGCTGCGAGGTTGTTTTCGCAACACTGAGCGAGACCTCAACTGGTGTTGTCCATGATGTGCAAGCAATTGCTGCTGTTGCGAAGAAGCACGGGGCTCTCACCGTTGTTGACGCCGTCTCCGGCCTAGGGGCAGCTGAGCTCCGCCAAGATGATTGGGGTATTGACGTTGTTGTCTCGGGGTCTCAGAAGGCATTGATGGCTCCTCCCGGAATCGGCCTTGCGTCGGTCTCGGCAGCGGCCCTTGACCGCGCTGAGAGTCAGCCCGGTGGCCGCTACTACTTCGACTGGGGTCGCACCGCTAAAGCTCAGCGTAAGAGTCCGCCGTCAAGTCCATTTACTGCGCCGGTCACGATCGTTTCTGCGCTCGATGTTGCGCTCGACATGATCCACGAGGAGGGCATTGAGAACGTGTTCGCGCGCCACGCGCTCCTGGCTAAGGCAACTAGAGCTGGAGTTGCTGCGCTCGGTCTCAATCTCTATGGGGATCCCGATGAGCGGTCAAATGTCGTAACCGCACTTGAGCTTCCATCCGACATTGACGGCGGCAAGGTTCCAAAGATCCTGCGCGACCAATTCGGGATTACTGCCAACGGTGGCCAGGACGATCTCAAGGGCAAGATTCTCCGTATCGCACACTGTGGCTACTTCGGAGCCTTCGACATCCTCACTTCGCTTGCCGGACTGGAGCTCACCCTTGAGACGTTGGGTCATGCAACACAGCTCGGTGCTGGAGTCGGGGCCGCGCAACGCGTCTTCCTTGACGCTGGCGTGTCGGTAACAGCGTGAGCGACCGCCCAAGAGTCCTGATCGCAGAGGAGATCGCTGATTCCGGCGTTGACCTTCTTCGAGAGTCCTGCGACGTTGATGTTGAGATCGAGCTCGACCGTGCCGCGCTGATCGCGCGCATTGGTGAGTACGACGCGATCCTGATTCGCTCTGCCACACAGCTGGACGAGGAAGTCCTTGACGCTGCCACAAACCTGAAGGTGATTGGGCGGGCTGGCGTTGGGGTTGACAATGTTGATGTTCCGACGGCAACCCGGAAGGGGATCATCGTCGCGAACGCACCGCAGTCCAACATCATTGCTGCTGCCGAGCAGACCATCGCGCTGATGCTCTCTCTTGCCCGCAACATCCCTCAGGCCCACGCAGCACTTGTTGACGGACGCTGGGAGCGCTCCAAGTACGGGGGCGTTGAGGTCTATGAGAAGACACTTGGCATTCTGGGCTTTGGCCGGATCGGGCAACTTGTTGCCCAACGAGCAAAGGCGTTTGGGATGACCATTCTCGCTTATGACCCCTTCGTGGCACCGGATCGTTTCAAGGAGCTTGGGGCGGAGAAGGCCGAATCACCAGAGGAGATCTTCGCGAAGTCCGACTTCATCACTATTCACCTTCCGAATCTTCCGGAGACAAAGGGGTTCCTGAACGCCGAGGCGTTTGCCCAGATGAAGGATGGAGTGCGGGTAATTAACTGCGCGCGTGGCCAGCTGGTTGATGATGCTGCGCTTCAGGCAGCGCTTGACTCAGGCAAGGTTGCTGGCGCTGCTCTTGATGTTTTCCAGCAGGAGCCGATCACAGAGCACCCACTTTTCAACGGCTACGACAATGTTGTTGTCACGCCCCACCTCGGCGCATCAACTGTTGAAGCACAGGACAGGGCAGGGGTTCAGACCGCGGAGCAGGTTCTCGCAGCACTCACCGGAGGTACGGTCAGTACCGCAGTCAATCTTCCCGCCATTAGCGCTGAGGACCGGGACATTCTTGGGCCCTTCGTGCCGCTCTGCCGTGACCTTGCTCGGATAGCAGTGGAGCTGACTGGAGGAGTAGAGAAGCTTGAGGTTGAGCTGCTTGGCGGAATCGCCGAGCGCGATGCCCGTCCACTTGTGTCGGCTTGTTTGATGGGTGCCCTTGCTGGCCGCACCGAGGACCCAGTCAATGAGATTAACGCGGCTTCGTTTGCACAGGCTCGGGGTATTGAGGTTGTTGAGAAGCTTTCGACTCAGATCCGTGACTACACGGATCTCGTGCGCGTAACCGCCACGACGGGAGCTACAACGGTGAGCGTCGCTGGGACCAACCTCGGTCAGCGCAACCGCCCTCATCTTCTTGCCGCGTGGGGCCAGCGATTCAACTTGCAGCTTGAGGAGAACCTCACGCTCGTGCGGTATCGGGATCTCCCAGGGATGCTCGGGATCATTGGAACAGAGTTTGGTCAGCATGGCGTGAACATCGTTTCGGCCGCAGTTGGTAGGCAGCCCGAGGAGGGTGGAGTTGTTGAGCACGCCGCGATCGCGCTTACGACGGACGCCCCCGTGCCCAAGGAAGCACTCGACGCCCTGCTCAAGCAGGATGGCTTCGAGGATGCAAGGACTCTTACTCTCTAGGAACCTATGAGCGTCGTCAGGCACGACGCTCATGGCTGGTGGCTTGCGGATGTTTGGGGCGACCGCGCTCCTGATCAGCTCCCTGCGCTTGACTCTGAGATAGATGCTTCGGTTGTAATTGTCGGTGGTGGCTTCGTTGGAATGTGGACTGCCCTCGGTCTTGCCAAGGAGATCGATCCGGAGTCGATAGTTGTCCTTGATTGGGAGATTTGCGGAACGGGGCCCAGTGGACGCAACGGTGGGTTTTGCGACACGCTTGTTCACGCAACCCCTCGCCTCGTTGAGCGGGCTGGTCCTGAGGCCGCCAGAAGGCTGCTTGGAGCGTCAGAGAACGCTGTTGATCTGATCGGGAGTTGGGCCCAAACTCAGGGCGCCGACATTTGGTTTCGCAAGGCCGGGCAGTTGATTATCAACTCGGGGCGTGGGCAAGAGGGAGACTGGAATGAGGCGGTTGACTCTGTACGAGCGCTGGGACGACCCGATGCTCTTACTCCCATGTCCCAAGCTCAGGTGGCAGACCGATGCTCCTCACCAGTGTTCGGGGACGGTGCCTTCGCTCCAGCGACCGCGACGGTAAACCCAGCCCGGTTATCAATGGCCCTTCGCAGCGCTCTGCTGAACTTGGGTGTGCGCGTCTTTGAGGGAACTCGAGCCCTGTCGGTTTCATCGAGCGAGGCTGGCGTGCGGGTAACAACCGAGCATGGATCAATAAGAGCCAGAAGTGGAGTGCTTGCTGCTGGCGCTGCGTCCGCCTCGTTCCCTGGCTTGCGGCGCGAGGTAACACTGACTTCGAGTCACATCGTTATGACTGAGCCAGTTCCTGACCTGCTGGCATCAGCGGGGTGGACTGGGGGAGAGGCCATTACGGATGCACGAACGCTGGTGCACTACTTCCGCACCACGCCGGACGGGAGGATCCTGTTTGGGTGGGGTGGTGGTCGGATCGCACGAGGAGAGAGATCCGGTGACCGAGAATCGGTTGACAGCGATGTGATCGCTCAAGTCACTAAGGACCTGGCGCGCTTCTTCCCAGGGGTTGAGGGTGCCCGACTGGATCACGCGTGGGGCGGACCGATTGATGCGTCGCCCACCCACCTACCGGCGCTGAGACGTTTTGCCCCCAACTGGATTGCCGCCTTCGGCTTCACCGGGAATGGAGTGGGACCGAGCAGGCTGTTGGGCGACGCGATAGTGGATGAGATCGGTGGTCGGTTTGATCTCTCGCACGCCGTTCGGCCACTCCTAGTCGAAAACCCGGTGCTTGTGCCACCCGAACCCTTTCGGCAGTGGGGCGGAAGCGCGATCCGTCGGAGCCTTGACCGCGTGGAACGTGCGGGGGAGTCAGGAAGGCGAGCTCCCAGGCTTTCAAGGCTTGTGGCCGGTATTCCTTCGCTACTTGGCTACCGAATCGGCCGATAACCTAGCGATTCCGTAGGAGCGGGAGTAACCTTCGGTAGTAGGGACCTACTAGAGGGGGGAACATGGAAGCAGCAACGGTTGGTACGCCCACGGGCGAGAAGCCGCAGCTCAAGAGCAACGCCATCACGTTCGTTTCGAACTTGGTGATCGGAGTCGCTTCCACTGCTCCAGGTTTCAGCTTGGCCGCCACTGTTGGGTGGATCATTCTCATCCCCGGGATCGGCATTCATGCTCCCGCGGTGATGCTGGTCAGCTTCATCCCCATGTTCTGTGTCGCCTATGCCTACAGGTGGATGAACAAGGCGGATACGGACGCCGGGACCACCTTTTCGTGGGTTACAAAGGCGATGGGGCCACACCTTGGCTGGATAGCCGGTTGGGGTCTACTTGTAGCCGACCTCGTTGTAATGGCGACGCAGTCACAGATAGCGGGCGCGTACTCACTGGATCTGTTTGGCATCACCAAGACAACGGTTCTGATCACGCTGATCGGCGTGGCATGGATAATCGTGATGACTGCCATCTGTTACATCGGCATTGAACTCTCAGCACGGACCCAGCAAGGGCTGCTGTTGGCTGAGATTGTGACCTTGGTGGCGTTTGCCGTCGTCGCCTTCATCAAGGTCTACACGGACTCCCCAGTTGGGTCAATCCATGTTGCCGCCGACTGGTTCAATCCGTTCGCGGTTTCGAGTCCATCAGCCATGCTCGATGGCGTTCTGCTCGGGGTATTTCTCTATTGGGGCTGGGATTCGGGCGTTTCGGTCAACGAGGAAACAGTTGATGGTGCTAATGCTCCCGGCAAGGCAGCGGTCCTTTCGACGGTTCTCCTCCTTCTGATCTACACCATGGTCACCGCTGCTGCCCAGTCATTTTCCGGGACGAAGCCTCTGACCGACAATCCGGATGACATCTTCACGACGGGTCTCGGTCACGCCGTTCTCGGTAACGGCTGGGACAAGCTCTTGATCATCGCCGTGCTGACCTCGTCTGCAGCAGCAACACAGACAACCATTCTTCCAGCGGCCAGAACCGCGCTGTCAATGGCGCGTAAGAAGGCGGCACCGGCTTTCCTAGGGGAGATTCACCACAAGCACAAGACTCCTGGCCATGCCACTTGGATCTTCGGTGTGATCTCGATCATCTGGTTCGTCGGGGTCAACCAGACCTCGCAGAATGTGCTGGGAGATTCCCTCACGGCGTGTGGCTTCCTCGTCTGCTTCTACTACGCCTTCACGGGCTATGCCTGCGTGATCTTCTTCAGACGGGAGCTGTTCAAATCCGCCAAGAACGTCTTCTTTGTGGGCCTACTGCCCCTAGTGGGTGCCGTGGCACTTACCGGTGTGTTCGTTAAGGCGGTCTCCTTCTACTCTGATCCCAACAACGGGGCGTGCGTCAACGACAAGTGTGCGTCGGCGTTTGGCATGGGCCTGCCGTTGGTCATTGGCATCGGAGCCCTACTGCTTGGAGTAGTTGGAATGCTCTACGCAAACTTCGCACATCGGGCCTTCTTCAAGGAGAACCGGCCTGAAGTGGCGGACCCGGGAGTCCTTGCGGCAGATTAGGTCCCGGGTTGGATTGCGCCCGACCAGCTGGTGCGGTCCGATCACACAGTGCTAATCTGGGTTCCAATGGCCCGTTCTGCTCACACAATTCGCTCCATTCTGATCCTTCCGCTAAGCGGGGAATAACGCGAGGCGGCCGCTGACTGCCGCCACACAGGATCAGACCAACGGAACCAGAGCGGAAAGGACTTCGCGCCATGCAGGACTCACAACAGATTCTCATCTTTGACACCACCCTGAGAGACGGCGAACAGTCTCCCGGGATAGCCCTCAACACAGCGGAGAAGCTTGAGATTGCCCACCAGCTTTCCCGACTGGGAGTTGATGTGATTGAGGCTGGGTTCCCAATCACAAGTCCAGGCGACGCAGCTGCTGTTCGGGCGATCGCGGAACAGGTTGAGGGTCCGATCATCGCTGGGCTTGCCAGGACACATAGCGCTGATATTGACACTGCTTGGGAGTCTGTTCGTTACTCGGCCAAGCCCAGAATCCACACGTTCATTTCAACGTCTGACATTCACATCACACACCAGCTTCAGACCACCCGTGAGGATGTTCTGGGTCAGGCTAAAGCGGCTGTCTTCCACGCTCGCAGCCTCTGTGATGACGTCGAGTTCTCACCCATGGATGCAACCAGAGCGGATGTTGAGTTCACCGCTCAAGTATGTGAGGTTGCCATCCAAGAGGGTGCCACGACAATCAACGTTCCAGACACAGTGGGCTACACCACTCCGGCTGAATTTGAGGCGTATCTTGCCCGGCTCTACGAGCTGACCCCGGGTCTGCGCGATGTGGTGCTCTCTGTGCATTGCCACAATGACCTTGGCCTTGCCGTTGCCAACTCGGTTGCCGGTGCGATGGCTGGAGCAAGGCAGATTGAATGTGCGATCAACGGCATCGGGGAGCGGGCCGGCAACGCCGCCCTCGAGGAAATTGTGATGCTTCTCCATACCCGTGGCGACGCGTATGGCGGGCTCCATACCAACTGTGTTACCGAGGAGATCGCCAAGACCAGCCGCCTGGTCAGTCGCCTTACTGGCTATGCGGTTCAGCCCAATAAGGCCGTGGTCGGGCGCAATGCCTTCGCGCATGAGTCTGGTATTCACCAAGACGGTGTGCTGAAGGAACGCACTACCTACGAGATCATGGACGCCCGAACAATTGGGCTGGACGCGAACTCGCTGGTGCTCGGGAAGCACTCGGGGCGCCACGCCCTTGCCGATGCGCTCAGCCAGCTTGGCTACAAAGTTGAGGGGCAAGCGCTTAATCAGGCGTTTAAGCGCTTCAAGGAAATCGCGGACCGTAAGAAGCAGGTGACCGCGATGGATCTTGAGGCTCTCGTGACTGACGAGATCCGCCACGACGAGGAAGGCTTCTCACTTGAGGGGTTCTCCGCGACGACCGCCGGTGACATTTCCCCGACGGCTTCAGTGAGGCTCAAGCTCCCTGACGGAAGCGTTGTGGACGGAGAAGCGTCGGGAGACGGAACCTTCGACGCGCTCTTCCAAGCGATTGCCAACGCGTCCGGATACGCTCCAGCCCTGCGCGAGTTCCGCGTGGATGCCGTAACGGCCGGTGAGGACGCACTGGGGGAAACCTCGGTGGTGATTGACCTCGACGGCGCTACCGGCGCAGGTCAGGCTGTAGCCACTGATGTGGTTGAGGCCGCAGCAAAGGCGTATGTTCGGGCGCTTTCAAACGCCGTTCGTCGCTCCAAGACTCCGATGACAACTGACATGAAGGGCACGCCATGACTCCAACATCACTTTTCGACAAGATTTGGGCCGAGCACGAGGTTGCTCCTGGGCTGATCTGGATCGACTTGCACCTCGTGCACGAGGTGACCAGCGCGCAAGCGTTCGAGGGTCTGCGCCTTGCCGGAAGGACAGTTCGGCGACCTGACCGGACTCTGGCAACTGCCGATCACAACGTCCCCACTGATGGGGTGACTTCGGCTTCGATGATTCGCGATGTGCTTTCCCGGACTCAGGTTGAGGCCCTGGAAAACAACTGCGCCGAGTTTGGGGTTCCTGTCTTTTCTCTGGGCTCAGGGAGGCAGGGGATCGTCCATGTGATCGGGCCCGAGCAGGGCGTTACTCAGCCAGGTATGACGATTGTTTGTGGTGACAGCCACACGGCAACCCATGGCGCGTTTGGAGCACTTGCCTTCGGTATCGGTACGAGCGAGGTCGAGCATGTTCTTGCTTCGCAGACAATGGTTCAGAACAAGCCTAAGAGCATGCGGATCACCTACGAAGGGATGCCCGGATTTGGCGTTACGGCCAAGGATCTGATCCTTGCGACGATTGGTCAGATGGGTGTTGATGGCGCCAGTGGTCATGTTGTCGAGTACTGCGGGCCAGCAATCGAGGCGCTCTCAATGGAGGGTCGTATGACCGTCTGCAACATGACTATTGAGGGCGGTGGACGCGCCGGGATGATCGCTCCGGACGCCACGACTCTTGCTTGGTTTGGCGATGAGCGGCCAGGTGGTCCGAGCGACCTTGCGGCTGCCGCGGAGAGATGGGCGCTGCTGAAGACAGACGAAGGGGCGAGCTTTGATCGGGAGATGGTCGTCGACGTGACCGCGATCTCGCCGCAGGTCACATGGGGGACAACTCCGAGCATGGTCGCGCCGGTTACGGATTCAGTCCCAACGCCTCGTGATGGCGGGGAAGAGCGCGCGCTTGAGTACATGGACCTCACGGCCGGAACGCCGATCGAGGAGATCCAGCTTGATCGGGTATTCATTGGCTCCTGCACCAACTCGCGGATTGGTGACCTCAGGGCTGCGGCCGCGATTGTCAAGGGCCACAAGGTTGCTTCTACCGTCAGCGCGATGGTTGTCCCAGGCTCGGCGAAGGTCAAGATTCAGGCCGAGAGCGAAGGGCTCGATGACATCTTCCGCGACGCAGGGTTTGACTGGCGTGACGCCGGCTGCTCAATGTGCCTCGGCATGAACCCAGACACGCTCTCACCCGGCGAGCGGTGTGCGTCAACGTCTAACCGTAACTTTGAGGGCCGGCAGGGCAGGGGTGGCCGTACTCACCTTGTCTCGCCTCAGATGGCAGCAGCAGCAGCCATTAAGGGACACTTTGTCGACATCAGGAAGTGGGAGGCATAATGGAGGCGGTCAATGTCATCAGTGGTGGTGTCAGCGTTCTAGATCGCAGTGACGTGGACACTGACCAGATCATTCCGAAGCAGTTCCTCAAACGCATCGAGCGAACCGGTTTTGGCGAGTTCCTGTTCTACGACTGGGCCAAAGAGCCAGGCTGGGATCTGCCCTCCAACCCGATTCTGGTTGCGGGTCGTAATTTCGGTTGCGGATCCTCGCGTGAGCATGCGCCGTGGGCCCTTGAGGACTATGGGTTCCGTGCTGTTGTCTCATCCAGCTTTGCGGACATCTTTTACTCCAACTGCACGAAGATCGGTCTGCTGCCAGTTGTGCTGCCAGAGGAGTCCATACGGGCCCTTATGGAGGCCACTGAGGCCGAGATCGACCTGACTGACAAGGTCGTTCGGTTTTCGGGGCAGAGCGTCCCATTTGAGATTGATGACGACATCCGTGAGCGGCTGCTTGGCGGGCTTGACGACATCGCCATCACCCTCGCTCAGGTTGATGCCATCAGCAAGTTCGAGCAGGAGCGCGAGCTCGACCATGTTCCGACGACCTCGCTATGAGCGACTCGACCGTGCCTAAGATTGTTCTTCTCCCCGGTGACGGCATTGGTCCAGAGATCGCGGCTGCGGTGGTTGAGGTCCTTGAGCGGCTAGGAGACTTCGAATTCGACACCCGCCTGATGGGCGGCTGCTCAATCGACGAGAGCGGCGTCGCCCTCACGGATGAGGTCTTGGAAGCGTGCAAGGCGTCCGACGCGGTGCTCCTTGGAGCTGTCGGGGGACCCAAGTGGGACACGACGGATCCAGATGCTCCGCGTCCAGAGCAAGGCCTTCTCGGGCTTCGGGCTGGAATGGGACTGTTTGCGAACCTCCGACCAGTGCGGCCCGTCCCAGCGCTTGCCGATGCAAGCCCATTGCGTGAGGAGATCATCCGCGGGACCGACCTTCTCGTAGTCCGCGAGCTCACGGGCGGTATCTATTTCGGAAAGCGTGGCCGTGATGGCGACACTGCCTATGACACCTGTGAGTACTCGGTAGCTGAGGTTGAGCGGATCGCGCGCGTTGGTTTCGCAGCCGCTCGTCGCGGAGTAACAAGCGTCGATAAGGCCAACGTTCTTGAGTCGTCTCGCCTTTGGCGCGAGACCGTCAACCGTGTACATCAGGAGGAGTTCCCCAATGTGATTCTCGACCACCTCTTGGTCGACAACGCGGCGATGCAGCTGGTTGCCGAACCTTCGAAGTTCGATGTAATCCTGACCGAGAATCTGTTCGGTGACATCCTCAGCGATGAGGCCGCGATGATCACTGGCTCGATCGGGCTCCTTCCCAGCGCATCACTCGGAGAGGACGGGTTACCTGGCCTGTTTGAACCGGTACATGGATCGGCTCCAGACATCGCAGGGCAGGGCATTGCGAACCCGTTCGCAATGTTCCTTTCGGCCGCAATGATGTTACGTCACGGTCTTTCAATGCCAGATCAGGCTTCAGCGTTAGAATCCAGCGTCGATCGTGCGGTTGCGGACGGAATTCGTACTCGGGATCTAGGCGGTCAGGCAACTACCGCAGAGGCAACTGAGGCAGTTCTAACGCGGCTCGACTGATAGGAGAACAACGTGGAGCAGGCAGAATTCATCTGGATGAATGGCGAAGTTGTTCCTTGGGCTGAGGCCAAGGTTCACGTGCTCACGCATGGGCTGCACTACGGAACAAGCGTGTTTGAAGGAATCCGCGCCTATGACGGCGAGCTAGGTACTGCTGTCTTCAGACACACCGAGCACCTCGAGAGACTGCACGAATCCGCACGCCTTTTCTATATGGACATCCCTTACTCCGTTGAGGAGCTGAGGCTTGCCACCCTGGACCTGATCGCCCGCAACGGGCTCGCCCATTGCTACATCAGGCCGCTGGCTACACGCGGCTATGGCGTCATGGGACTCAACCCACTGGAGGCGCCAGTGGATGTTGTGATCGCTGTCTGGCCTTGGGGTTCATATCTGGGCGACGAAGGCAAGCAGAAAGGGATTCGCGCAAAGGTTTCCTCGTGGAGGCGTTTCGCTCCTGACGCATTGATTCCGCACGCAAAGGCTTCCGGCCAGTACCTCAACAGCGTTCTCGCCAAGGTCGAGAGCCTGAAGGGTGGCTACGACGAGGCAATCATGCTTGACGCCCAAGGAGTTGTCAGCGAAGGCTCTGGCGAGAACATCTTCATCGTCCGTAATGGGCAGCTGATCGAGCCACCGCAGACTGCGAGTGTTTTGGACGGCATTAGCCGGAGGACGATCCACGCCCTTGCGGCGGATGCAGGGCTTGAAGTCACGAGCCGTGACATCGCTCGGGCTGAGCTCTATCTGGCGGACGAGGTGTTCCTTACGGGGACCGCAGCGGAGGTTGTCCCTGTGCGCGAGATCGATGATCGTCCAATTGGCTCAGGTGAGCCAGGTCCTGTAACCCGCAAGCTTCAGGAGCTTTATGACGATGCGGTTCATGGTCGAGGTGGACTTCATCTTGAGTGGCTTGACCCGGTTGTGAGCCCGGCTGGCGCAAGCGCCGCCGACGCGTGAGAGCGGTAGAGCTATACGACACGACCCTCCGCGACGGAATGCAGGGGGAGGGACTTTCGTTGTCTGCGGAAGAGAAACTTCGGGTTGCTCAAAGGTTGGACGAGCTTGGGGTTGGCTTTGTGGAAGCGGGTTTTCCCTCGTCGAACCCCAAGGAGATTGAGCTATTTGATCTGCTTCGCAAGAACCCCCTGAGCCATTCAGCGGTTGCCGCATTTGGAATGACACGGAGGCGCGGAACCGAGCCGGGCGACGATCCGTCGCTGCGCGTGGTTGCCGACAGTGGCGCTCCAGTTGCCACCATTGTTGGGAAGACTTGGTCGCTACATCTTGAGAAGGTGGTCAAGGTTGACCGTTCTGAGAATTTGGCGATGATTGAGGACTCCCTCGCCTTCCTTGCCACCGGGGGGCAGCGCGTCATCTATGACGCCGAGCACTTCTTTGACGGCTGGGCCGACGACCGTGATTACGCACTCGAGTGCGTGCGCGCGGCAGTTAGAGGTGGGGCCGAGACCGTAGTTCTCTGCGATACCAATGGCGCGACGCTCCCGACCCAAGTAGCTGAGGCTGTGGCAGCCGTTTGCGCTGAGGTTGCGGGACAAGTGAAGGTAGGAATCCATTGCCACAACGACCTTGAGTGTGGTGTCGCCAACTCCCTTGCAGCAGTAGAGGCTGGAGCGGCTCATGTTCAGGGCACTATCAACGGGATCGGTGAGCGCTGCGGGAACGCGAATCTGGTTTCTGTCGCTGCCAACCTTGAGCTGAAGATGGGTATCAGGTGTCTTCCGGCTGGCCATGTGACCTCGCTTACCCGCGTGTCCCACTTTGTGGACGAGATCTGCAACCGAGTTCCTAATCCAGCGCAGGCCTATGTAGGCCGGAGTGCTTTTGCGCACAAGGGCGGAATGCATGTTGCGGGTGTGATGGAGGACGCGAAGACCTTTGAGCACGTCGACCCGGAGGCTGTGGGCAACCACCGTGAGCTCCTGGTCGGGGAGCTCTCCGGCAAAGGAACCATCCAGGCACGGGCCGAGCTGATGGGACTCAAACTTGATGACGAGACGGCCGGTCGGCTAGTCGAGACGGTCAAGGAGCACGAGCACGCTGGCTATCACTACGAGGCTGCCGACGCATCGTTGGAGCTGATGATCCGTAAAGAAACCGGGGGATTCGAGCCTCTCTTTGAACTTGAGTCGTGGCGCGTGATTGTTGAGAAGCTTGCCAACGGCGGAGTCAAGACTGAGGCCACAGTGAAGGTTCTTGTGAACGGAGAGCGCCAAGTAAGCACGGCTGAGGGCAACGGCCCAGTTAATGCTTTGGACACGGCGCTGAGGGCGGCCGTCGGTCAGGTACATCCTGAGCTTGAGCGGATTGATCTCGTCAATTTCAAGGTCCGGATACTTAACGAGAATCGCGGCACCGACGCGGTTACTCGCGTGCTGCTCGATGCTACGGACGGGGAGAATGTCTGGGGTACCACGGGTGTTTCCCCGAATGTGATCGAGGCTTCATGGGAGGCTCTCGTGGACTCTCTGGAGTACGGCATGCAGCCGGTTCTCCGCGGTCCAGGGGACTGAGTCGGCCTTGTCTGCCGACAGTCCCATCCCTCTCGCCAGGCCGGTCATCGGACCCGAGGAGGAGGCTGCGGTGGTTGAGGTTCTACGGTCGGGGCAGCTCAGCCTTGGGCCCAAGACGGTTGAGTTTGAGCGGCGGTTCGCTTCACGGCTGGGCACGGAACACGCGATGGCGGTGTCCTCAGGCACGGCTGGGCTCCATCTCGCGCTGAATGCGGTTGGAGTAGGCCCAGGTGACGAGGTGATTACTTCGCCATTCTCGTTTGTTGCCTCTGCGAACGCGATTCTCTACACGGGCGCAAAACCCGTCTTTGTTGATGTGGACCCGATCAGCCTGACCATTGACCCTGATGCCGTAGCAGCGGCGAGGACCGAGCGGACCGCCGCGCTTCTGCCGGTGGACATCTTCGGGATGCCAGCCCGAGTCGACTTGCTCGAGAAGCTGGGCTTGCCGATTGTCCAGGATTCGTGTGAGGCGCTTGGGGCGATTGATCTGGAAGGGATTCCGGTTGGGGGGAGAGGGCATCCGTCCGTGTTCGGCTTCTACGCCAACAAGCAGATGACCACTGGCGAGGGTGGGATGGTCACCTGCAATGACGATTCGATTAGAGATGTGATCGCGAGTGAGCGAAATCAAGGTAGAGCCGTCGATATGGGATGGCTTGACCACGACCGGCTTGGCTACAACTACCGGCTGAGTGAGATTGCAGCTGCGATCGGGCTGGTCCAGCTTGATCGGCTGGATGGGATGCTGGCCATGCGGACCGCCGTTGCCGAGCTCTACGCCGCAGCGCTGGAGGGAGTCGACGTCGAACTTCCGGTTGCTACCTGGGAGGGTGGAACACGCGGCTGGTTTGTTTATGTAGTGACTCTTCCAGCTTCGGTTGACCGAGACTCGATCATCCTCTCGCTACGTGCAGCGGGGATTGACTGCAAGCCCTACCTTCCAGCACTACACCTGATGGGCCATCTAGCTGAGGCAAGTGGCTCGATCCCTGGAGAGTTCCCGGTCACTGAGGCCGCTGGCTCTCGCGGGCTGGCCCTTCCTTTCTTCCCGGGTCTGACTGAGACAGAGGTCGCCCGTGTCGCGCAATCGCTGGCAGCAGCGATGTCAAACGCCTCTGACGCTTAGACTCAGCGGCCGTGTCCCGCTTCAGAGAACCCCAAGATCCGCTCTTCAGTCGGATGAACAGTTCCGCCGGCTTTGATTGGCGGCTAGCTCCTTACGACATTGCTCTTTCAAGGGCCCACGTCACCATGCTCGCCTCCAGAGGGATCATTGAGACCAACGACAGTGTCGCGATTATCGGAGCCCTCGATTCTGTCGAGGCTGAGCTTGAGAGCGGCGCGTTCGAGTTTCTCGACACCGACGAGGACATCCACATGGCCATCGAGCGCCGCGTGACAGCCCTGATTGGCGATGCCGGGGCTCGGATGCACACAGCGCGTTCTAGGAATGATCAGGTTGCTACGGGTCTGGTGCTCTGGATCCGCGCGCACGCCCGGGCGGCGGCAGACGCCTGCGGAGAGCTTGAGACCGTACTTCTGGCGCTCGCTGAGGGTCACCTTGACTGGGCTCTTCCGGGCTATACGCACCTGCAGCGCGCTCAGCCGGTCTACCTCTCGCACCATGCCCTCGCCTGGTTCTGGATGGTCAATCGGGACCGCAACCGCTTCCTTGCCGTGGAGGCCGCTTCGAAGCGGGCTATGCCATTG
This sequence comes from Actinomycetota bacterium, assembly GCA_009699865.1. GTDB lineage: Bacteria > Actinomycetota > Thermoleophilia > Solirubrobacterales > Solirubrobacteraceae > WLNJ01. The sequence continues at coordinate 5,430 of WLNJ01000017.1, read as the reverse complement.
GGCGCTGGAGCCCTCGCGGGTGTCAACTTCGATACGGACCGGCGAATGGTGGCCAAGGAACTGGGCTTCGACGGAGTGGCCGTGAACTCAATCGATGCTGTTGCCGACCGGGATATCGCTCTGGAGCTTCTGTCTGCCCACGCAATCTGCGCCACTCACCTTTCTAGAATTGGAGCCGAGCTAGTTCTCTGGAGTAGTCAGGAGTTCGGTTTTATGTCGATGGCAGACAGCTGGTCTTCGGGTTCATCCATAATGCCTCAGAAGAAGAACCCCGACGCCGCAGAGCTTCTGCGGGCGAAGGCCCCAAGAGTTGTGGGCCACCTCGCCGCACTTCACGGTGTTATGCACGCCCTGCCTCTCACCTACAACAAGGATCTTCAAGAGGACAAAGAGCATCTCTTTGACTCTGCGGAGACGGTTGAGATGTCAATTGAGGCCGCAGGTCTAATGCTGGCTACCGCTTCATTCAACCGCGAGGCGATGGCTGAGGCTGCGGGCGATGACCTTGTGGCGGCTACGGACCTGGCCGATCTACTCGTCGGCAAGGGGATGCCCTTCCGCGACGCCCATGGAGTTGTGGCAGCGCTCGTTCGACTTGCAGTTGAGTCCGGCCGGGGTTTGGCTGACCTGACGGAGAGTGAGGTGACAGAGGCTTCCGCGCTGTTACTCCCTGAATACAGCGGACTGCTTGAGCCTGGTCAGACTCTTGAGTCCAAGCGGTCTGAGGGTGGAACCGCCCTCGACAGAGTCAGGGAACAGCTCGGTAGCGCGCACGCAGCGCACCTTTCCCTCGGCTGATTGTCGGTTAGCCGCTAGGTCCGGCGCCGCCGGCGCCGCCCGATGGGGCTGTGCCACCACCAGTACCCCCTGAGGAGCCACCGGAGCCTCCTCCACCGCCTCCGCCGCCTCCGCCCGAGGATTGGCCACCGCCACCACCTGAGGGGCTAGGACTGCTACTGGGCGCTTGTGGTGAGCTGCCGCTGGAGGAACCGCCGCTGTAACCCCCGGACGATGAGCCCTGGCTAGAGCTGTCACTTCCCGGGGTTGGGGCCGCTAGCCCAGCTTTGCGCGCTGCTTCGGCAGCCACGCGGTTGCGCCCGATCGACATGGCAGCGAGGATGAACTCCCGCCAGATCGATGCTGGGAATGTGCCGCCGGCCACGGGTCCGCCATCAAACTCCGTCTTCATGGACTTGAGCCGGTCCGGGTAGCCAACCCAGATAGCCACCGTGTACTGCTCATTCCAGCCAACGAACCACGCATCACCGTAGTTCTCTGTGGTTCCGGTCTTGCCGGCGGCGAAACCGCCCGTGTTTGCAGCTTTGCCCGTTCCGCTTGAGACGACACCCTGGAGCACGCTTTGGACTGTTGTCGCGACGGCGTTGGACATGACTCGAGTCCGGCTCCGCTCGTTCTTGGCGAGTAGGTGTCCCCGTGGGTCCCTGATGGATTCAATTCCGACTGGTCCGCCGTCTATCCCGCCAAGTTCATTGGCACTTCCGATCCTGACACCGCCGGTCGCGAATGTCTCATACGCATGGGCCATATCCAATGGTGAGACCCCCTCGCGTAGGCCTCCGAGGGTTACGGCGTAGTTGGTTGAGATCGGCGAGCGAATGCCCATCTCATTTGCCATTCGGGCGATTCGGCTCGTTCCGACCTTGATACCCAGCTCGGCGTAGACAGAGTTGTCTGAGCTGACCATTGCGTCGGTCAAGCTCCGCGTCCCGGCATAGGAGTTCTCGTAGTTGTTGACGATGAAGAACTCCTTTCCACCGGTGTGAGGAACGGTGAAGATCTTCTTCCGGGATTCCCATACTGAGTTGGCTGAGATGCCTTTCTGGAGCGCCACTGCGAGGGTGAAAGGCTTAAATGAGGACCCCGGCTGCCGGTGCCCCTGGGTTGCGAGGTTGAATGGGTGGCGGGCATAGTTGGGACCGCCCACCATCGCCCGGACCTCACCTGATTTGTTGTCGATTGCCACAAGTGAGGCGGAGGGGAGACCCGAGCCGGCTGGCAGCATGTTGGAGACGGCCGTCTCAGCGGCGGCCTGAAGGTCGAGATCGATTGTCGTTCGGATCTTGAGACCGCCTGTATAGGCACGGGTGGCGCCTAGCTTTGCGACCAGAAGGTTCTTTACCCAGCTTGAGAAGTAGGGCGACTTGCTGTCCTCTGAGGGTGGGGTGATGTCAGTTTCGTCTGGAACCGTTCGGACCAGGTCTCCTTGGTACTCGGTGTCGGTCAGGAACCCCTGGGCGTGCATTGCCGCCAGCACTGTGTCGCGCCGGTTGGTGGCGGCGACCGGGTGGGCGATCGGGTCGAATCCAATTGGCGAGGCGATGATCCCGGCAAGCGTTGCGGCTTCGGCGGTGTCCAGGTCGGAAGCGCAAAATGGATCGGCGGCTGACTCGCCACAGCCAGGATGGGCCTTTCCAAAGTAGACGCGTGCAGCGGACTCAATCCCGTACGCGCCTTGACCGAAGTAAATGGTGTTGAGGTACTCAGTCAGGATTTTGTCCTTTGACCAACGGCGGTTCAGGTGATAGGCAAGGACTGATTCTTTGAGCTTCTCGAAGACAGTTCGTTTGTTGGCTGCTGAAAGAGCGTTCTTTACGAACTGCTGCGTGATTGTCGAAGCTCCCTGGACTGCTGCGCCTGAGGAGAGGTCTAGCCACAGTGCGCGACCGATGCCCCGGTAGTCGATCCCAGAGTTTGCGTAGAACCGACGGTCCTCGATTGCGATCACCGCGTGCTTGATCGCCGGGGCGATCTGTTCAGACTTAGCAAGAAAGCGATTCTGTGGACCTGTCAGACGGCCCAGCTCACGACCGCGTGTGTCATAGAGGATTGAGTTCGCGGAGTGCTTGTACTCTTCACGGTTTTCTAAGCCTGGAAGGTCAGCTGATACTGCGGTCAGGACTCCGAAGATAAGAGAGATGACAGCGACTACACCGAGGCCAGCTAAGACAAGCGCGGCACGCCAGCGGTGTAGCTGGGGTGGTCTGGACTCGCGGCTGCGGCTTCGGCGCTCGGCCCTTTCCGCGGGTGATTGTGGTGCGTCGTCGGTCATATCTAGTTCCGGGGAGGGCTTGCCACGCATCTCTCCAGACGGGCGGCGGCAGGCGCTCCGGGAGGGACGAGTCTAGCATTGGCCCAGATGGCGGAGTTCAGTCCACTACACCCGAGTCCCCCTGCTGCGGCACTGGGCGATCCCACTGCGGCCGCTAACTGGTTGGAACGCAATGTTGTGGAGTGTTTACCTAAGGGTGGACTTGCCCAACTGCTTGCCGCATCAGCCAAGGAGGGGAGACCGCTACGAGTAAAGCTGGGCATAGACCCGACGGCCCCTGATATTCACCTTGGGTTCTCTGTGGTGCTCGGCAAGCTCCGCGAGTTTCAGGAGCTCGGACACACGGTTGTTCTAATCATTGGGGACTGGACTGCCAAGGTGGGCGATCCCTCCGGCCGGGCTGGCTCGCGGCCTCAGCTCAGCTCAGAGGAGATAGAAGCCAACGCCGATACCTTCGCCGAGCAGGCCAAACTTGTTCTGTTGGATGAGCAACTTGAGATCCGCCGTAATGGCGAGTGGCTGGACATGCCATTGGAGAAGCTGTTCGAGATCTTGCGCACCACGACCGTTGCCCAGGTAACTGATCGTGATGACATCTCGAAACGACTCAAGGAGGGTTCGCCAGTGAGCGTTCTAGAGTTGCTCTACCCGATTCTCCAGGGCTACGACTCAGTTGCTGTCGCTGCCGATGTGGAGCTAGGCGGAACGGATCAGCATTTCAACCTGCTTCTCGGGCGGGATCTGCAGAGAGCGTTCGGGCAGCCTGAGCAGATCGCCATGGAGCTTCCCATCCTGACTGGGACAGATGGCGTTAAGAAGATGTCCAAGAGCATCGGGAACTACATCGGTGTCACTGAGTCACCCGCTGAGATCTACGGGAAGACGATGAGCATCCCTGACACGGCCCTTGAGGAATGGTGTCGGCTTCTGCTTGATGTGTCGCTTGACGACAGCATTGGGCCTAGGGACGCAAAGCGGGCCCTCGCAGCCGCGCTTGTAGAGCGATTCCACGGTGCTGGCGCTGGGCTTCTTGCGCAAGCAGACTTTGATAGCCGCTTCATCGAGAATGAGCTTCCAACCGATGCGCCAGCCTTTGAGTTCGCCGGCGATGAGGAAGGGATGGTTCATGTCCCAGCCCTTGTTGCCGCTGCCTACGGGGTTTCCCGCAGTGAGGCTCGGAGGAACATTGAAGAGGGCGCTATCCGCATAAACGGCGAGCGCATGGAGGGCCTAGATCACAGCACTGATGCGCTCTCTGGCGCAATTCTTCAGCGTGGCAAGAAGCGTGATGCGCGCCTCTTGGTCTTGGGCAATTCGTCGCAGTCCGCCTGAGTAGCGCCAAACCGCTACACTCACCGTCCGCTCCAGTTTCGGCTGGATCGTGACTTCATCCGGGTTCTACTCGGTGGGGAGCACGGCGGTCTTTGACAACCCAGCAGCATGCGTACTACCGATCACTTCGGTGATTGGTTTGTACGTCCAAGTCCGAATGTTGTGGTTGCGCCAGCGGCCACAACGTAAGAAGCAGTTTCGAAGTCTGTAGATCCGGTCGCCACTTGTGTACTCGGCGGCCCTCGAGTGGTCTGCAGGCGACTCCGTTTAGCAGTACGCAGTTCTTCACGGAGAGTTTGATCCTGGCTCAGGACGAACGCTGGCGGCGTGCTTAACACATGCAAGTGGAGCGACGAACCAGGGCTTGCCCTGGGGCAGAGCCGCGAACGGGTGAGTAACACGTGGGCAATCTGCCCTGACGATCGGGACAACCCGGGGAAACCCGGGCTAATACCGGATGTGCTCTCGGATCATGAGATCTGCGAGGAAAGGAAGCTTCGGCCTCCGCGTCGGGATGAGCCTGCGGCCCATTAGCTAGTTGGTGGGGTAATGGCCTACCAAGGCAACGATGGGTAGCTGGTCTGAGAGGACGATCAGCCACACTGGGACTGAGACACGGCCCAGACTCCTACGGGAGGCAGCAGTGGGGAATCTTGCGCAATGAGCGACAGCTTGACGCAGCAACGCCGCGTGGGGGAAGACGGCCTTCGGGTTGTAAACCCCTTTCAGTTGGGACGAAGCTCGGCCTGTGAACAGCAGGCTGGAGTGACGGTACCTTCAAAAGAAGCCCCGGCTAACTACGTGCCAGCAGCCGCGGTAATACGTAGGGGGCAAGCGTTGTCCGGAATCATTGGGCGTAAAGAGTGTGTAGGCGGCCTTATAAGTCTGTTGTGAAAGTCCAAGGCTCAACCTTGGAATGCCGATGGATACTGTAAGGCTAGAGTCCGGAAGAGGCGGGTGGAACTCCTGGTGTAGCGGTGAAATGCGCAGATATCAGGAAGAACACCAACGGCGAAGGCAGCCCGCTG
>WLNJ01000016.1 GCA_009699865.1 Actinomycetota bacterium | reverse complement strand
TCTCTCGACAATCAGGTAACCCTGATCACGCACAAGGGGGAGAGGCAACTTGCGCTCGCCAGTAAACAAGTAATCGCCGGAGGAATCATTGATGCCCTCGTCGAGCTCCGCGCCAGCGGCTCATAAGGGCCTAGGTCGGGATGTGCTGACGAGCCTGAGTGGCGGTCAGCACGAAGAGCCCAAGGACACGGTCAAGCTGCCTCGCATCTAGAGCGTCGGGGAGAAGATCACAGGAAAGCCACACCTCACCGTCCCGCGTTGAACTGAAGCGGACAAGGTGGATTCGCCGGTTCCACCAAAGGAGATCCTCAGGGCTGAGCTGACCTGCGGCACAGACATTCGCCTGAATCCGCAGCAGCCCTTCGCGAGCTGCAATGCCAATGTCGAGCGGCCACCCGGCAGCGTCCACCGACAAGCCCCATTCGCCATAAGCGAGCTCCCGGGCGGGGTCCTCCAGCCCTGAGAGGAACTCGCCGACAACAGTGACTGTGTGATCCGTGCGCACCCCGCGAGGTTAGCGAGATGCCGGGCAATGCTACGATTGGCTCAACAGCTTTAGACACCGGTCTGACCGGTGCGCAGTGCGGAGCGGGCGAAGGCCCGCTCTTTTTATCGAGGAACCCAATGAACGAAGCCATCGAAACCAAGATCCGCAGCCTAATCGCCGACAATTCGGACGATATTGAGGTTCTGCTCGTAGACGCACCAGGTGCGGGGCGAGTCCGCGTGTTCATCGATCACCCGGACGGAGTCACATTGGCTCACTGCGAACGCGTGACCGAGCTGCTCGCCGATGTGCGCGAAACCCATGCTGTTGAGGTTTCAAGCCCCGGCGCCGAACGACCGCTCACTAAGCCCGACCATTTTCGCCGGTTTGCTGGCCGTACAGCCAAGATCAAGCTTTCAGAGCCACTCCCAGAGAGTGGTAGCAGGACCATCAGTGGTGAGATCGTCGAAGCCGACGACGAGACAGTCACCGTTGCCACAGGCGACGAGCGGCTCTCACTTCCATATTCGGCCATAGGTCGCGCCCATCTGGTCGCGGCTGCTTAAAGCGGAGGTCATTCATGTCCAAAGAAATCATTGACGCACTCGGAGCCATTGCCGACGAGAAGGCCATCCCACTCGAGACGCTGATCGACGCGCTTGAGGCTGCTCTTCTCTCCGCCTATAAGAAGGCATCGGACTCAGCCGAGTATGCGCGCGTTGAGATTGACCCGGTAAGTGGAGACTTCATCGTTTGGCAGCTCCTGATCCCTGAGGAAATCGTGCCACTGGTTCTGACTGAGCCGGAAGAGCTTGACGAGCCACTGATTGACCCTGAGACCGGCGAGGCCCGTGAGCCAGCCGCCCCAGAACTCGACTTGGAGAAGGTTAAGGAGTACCGCGACCGCATCGAAGAGGTCAACGTCACCCCTGAGAACTTCGGCCGTATCGCTGCTGTAACGGCGAAGCAGGTGCTCCTTCAGCGCGTGCGTGAAGCTGAGCGCGAGCTGACTTTTGAGGAATACCGCGATCGCGTTGGTGAGCTCATCAACGGTGTTATCCAGCAGACCGACAGCCGCTACACCCTCGTAAGACTGAATGAGACAACTGAGGCACTGCTTCCGCGGTCTGAGCAGGTTGACGGCGAGCGTTACGACAACGCCCAGCGCGTCAAGGCGATCATCAAGGAGGTCTCGTCATCTCCTAAGGGTCCGAGCATTATCGTTTCGCGCCGTGATCCAAACCTGATTCGGGAACTCTTTGCTCTCGAAGTACCTGAAATGGCTGACGGTCTAGTTGAAATCACTGAGGTTGCCCGCGAGCCTGGTTACCGGTCAAAGATTGCTGTCATCTCACATCAGGACGGCGTAGACCCAGTTGGCGCCTGCGTGGGGCCTAGAGGGTCCCGAGTGCGCATGGTTGTCTCGGAGCTCCGGGGAGAGAAGATCGACATCATCCCGTTCAACGAGGAGCCGGCACGATTTGTAGCCAAGGCGCTCTCACCGGCACGTGTCCGAGAGGTGTTGGTCGACGACGACGAGAAGCAGGCAACTGTGATTGTCCCTGATGACCAGCTTGCTCTTGCGATTGGCCGCTCCGGGCAGAATGCTCGCTTGGCTGCTCGCTTGACCGGTTGGCGTATCGACATTCGCTCAGAAAGCGACTACGCCGAAGAGGCAACAGTTCCAGGCGCAGAGGAAGAGGGAGATACTCAGACTCGCTGCGCAGCAGTTCTTTCTAATGGTCGGCGTTGCCCCAACGCTCCCATCGAAGGGTCGCGTTACTGCGGCATTGAGGCTCACCAGGGCTATGAGGCCGCTGGTGGTCAGCCACAGGCCGCTCCTGAGCCAGATGAGGCCCCAGCTGATGAGGTAGAGGTCGCCGTTGAGGAGACTGTCGCCGTTGAGGAAATCGCCGCGGTTGAGGAAGCAACTTCCGTGGATGCCGCAGAGGCTGAGGAAGCTCCAGTAGCTGAGTCCGTTGAGGAAGTGGTGTCTGAGGACGTCGTAGCTGAAGTGGACGCGGTTCTGCCCGAGGCCGACGCCGACGCCGAAGTCGAGCAAGAACCAGCAGACACGGAAGAGGGCGAGTAGTCATCAACTCAACTCAGACCAGAGAGGCCTTCCGGGTTAGTTCACCGGAGGGGAACTAGACTAAAGACCGTATGGCACGCAAGCGCGTTCATGAAATAGCCAAGGATTTGGGCATGACCAGCAAGGACTTGCTGGCTGTTCTGAACGCGGCTGGAGTTGAGGCCAAAGCAGCCGCATCCTCGGTTGAGGAATCCGATGCCAAGGCAGCGGTAGCAGCTGGGTCCAAGGCTGCTCCAGCAAAAGCAGCCCCTGCCAAGGCTAAGAAGCCAGCAGCAAAGCCTGAGTCTGCGGCTAAGCCTGCGCCTGCCGCTAAGCCTGCCGCAGCAGAGAAGCCTGCTCCTGCCGCCAAGCCTGCGCCTGCCGCTAAGCCTGCCGCAGCAGAGAAGCCTGCTCCTGCCGCTAAGCCTGCGCCGCCTCAAGACACACCGACCCCAACCCGAGAGGAAGCCGAGGCAGCAGCTGGCCCAGGCAAGCGGCGCGTCGTCATCGACTCCCAGGCCAATAGGCGTCCAGCAACCGGGGGGCCACCTCAAGGCGCTCCAGGGCGTAGACCCCGTCGCAGGGGTGGCCGTCGCCGTTCCTACGACGAAGTGTTTGCCGATGCCGAAACGAGACCTGCTGACGCAACGACGCAGGTAATCCGGGTTAACTCGGGATCCACCGTTAAGGATGTCTCCGAATATTTGGGCGTCCCGGTTCCTGACGTCATCAAGAAGCTGATTGGACTCGGTGAGATGGCCACGCTTACGCAGACCCTTTCCGACGAGACAATCGAGGTTCTCGCAGGCGAGCTAGATCGCGAAGTTGAAATTGTTCACAGCGATGAGGAGGCCATCGAGGCTCCGGATTTCAATGACACCGAGGCGCAGCTCATTGATCGTCCGCCAGTTGTGACGGTCATGGGACATGTCGACCACGGCAAGACTTCTCTCCTCGACGCCATCAGAAAGACAGAGGTTGCCGCTGGTGAAGCCGGCGGTATAACCCAGCACATCGGCGCGTATCAAGTTCATGTGGACGGTCGGATCGTCACGTTCCTCGACACTCCAGGCCACCAGGCTTTCACCGCAATGCGTGCACGAGGCGCACAGGTGACTGACATCGCCGTGATCGTGGTTGCCGCGGATGATGGCGTCAAGCCTCAGACCATCGAGGCCGTTGATCACGCCAAGGCAGCCGGTGTCCCAATGCTCGTGGCCGTCAACAAGATTGATAAGGAAGGCGCACAGCCCGACCGTGTTCGGGGCGAGATGGCAGAGCTCGGACTTCAACCCGTTGACTGGGGTGGAGAGACTGAATTCTGTGATGTGTCCGCAAAGTCGGGCGAAGGCCTTGAGGCCCTGCTCGAGACGCTCGTCGTCATGGCTGACCTTGAAGAGTTGAAGGCAAACCCGAACACAGACGCTTCTGGAACCGTGATTGAGTCAAGGCTCGATCCAGGCCGAGGAGCTGTCGTCAGCATCCTTGTACAGCGCGGGACCCTTCGTATTGGGGATCCACTCGCAGCAGGAGCGCATTGGGGACGTGTTCGCGCGATGCACGACCACACCGGAGAACGCGTTCTGATTGCCAGTCCCGGAGAGCCTGTTGAGGTTCTTGGCTTCGGGAGCGTTCCGGACGCCGGCGAGTTCGTCCGCATGTTTGACTCGGATCGGGACGCTCGTGAATCAGCCAAGGAGCGAGGCCACAGGCTCAAAACCGAAGCGCTCGCTCGTCGCTCTGGCCGTCGCGTCTCACTTGAGGAGATCTTTTCCAGCGGTATTCAGGAACTCAACCTTGTTCTCAAAGCAGATGTTGCTGGCTCGATCGAAGCCATTCAGGATGAGATCGCGAAGCTTCCGCAGAGTGAGGTTGCTGTCCGTGTGATCCACAGTGCTGTAGGCGGAATCAACGAATCGGACGTGATGCTCGCTGCTGCCTCGAAGGCAGTGGTACTCGGATTCAATGTCCGGCCGGTTGGCGACGCTCGCGCAGTATCGGACCGCGAAGGCATCGAGATCCGCAGCTACTCGGTCATTTACCGTGTTCTTGAAGACCTCAGGGCAGCAATGGGCGGGATGCTCGTGCCTGATGAGGTCGAGAGTGCCGTTGGTAGCGCTGAGGTAAGGCAGATCTTCAAGGCCTCCAAGATCGGCACGATTGCCGGTTCCTATGTCACCTCCGGGAAGCTCGAACGTGGCGCAACCGCAAGGCTGGTTCGCGACGGCCTGGTTGTCTATGAAGGCCGGATTGAAAGCCTTCGACGCTTCAACGAGGATGCCAAGGAAGTTCTCGAGAACTTCGAGTGCGGCATCGTCCTCAAGGATTACGCCGATGTCAAGGAAGGCGACATGGTTGAGGCATACGAAACCAAGCAGGTGGAGCGGGAGCTCTCCTGAGCACTGCCGTTCTGACCTTTTCTGATTCCGTGTCGGGTTCACGCATGAGAAGGGTCGACGAGGCCATTAGGGAAGTCCTAAGTGACTCTATCCCTAAGGAGATTCAGGATCCACGCCTCGGCTTTGTGACCGTAACTGGAGTGGAGACAAGCGCTGACCTCCGTCATGCCCGCGTCTTTGTAAGCGTTCTCGGCGACGACGAGGAACGGGAGCAGTCGCTTAGCACCCTTCAGACAAGCCACGGCCGCCTCCAGAAGGCAATTGCCACACAGCTTCGGATGAAGAATACGCCCGAGCTGGAGTTCCACTACGACACGTCAATCGACCGTGCCTGGCGTGTAGAAGAGATCCTCGAGCATGAGGAAGAAGAGCAATGAGCGGAGCGAGCCTGCCCGAGGTGGCGTCATCACTCAAGGCTGCTGAGTCCTTGCTGTTGATGACACACGAACATCCCGATGGGGATGCAATTGGGTCACTGGTTGCCGCCCATCGAATCCTCGAATCAGCGGGCATCGATGCTCCAATTCATGTGCGTTCAGATGACGAACCCGCCGAGGAGTACCGCTTCATGGTCCCTTGGGATCGCGTAGTCCGTGACATTCCCCAAGACCTCAGCAAGACAACACTCGTGATGCTCGACTGCGGCAATCTAGAGCGATCGCCCGCGCGTGAGCGAGGCGGCGACGCGGCGGCAATCATCAACCTTGACCACCACCACGACAACACAAACTTTGGTGCCCTCAACCACGTTGATGATCAGGCTTCGTGCACAGCCGAGATCATCTGGCGTCTAGCGAAGGAACTCGGCTCCGAGATCGACCGGCTGACAGCAACAGCTCTCTATGTGGGCTTAGTGACCGACACAGGGCGGTTCATGTACGACAACACACTCAGTGAGGCCCACGTCATGGCCGCCGACCTGATCGAGCGCGGCGTCCCAGTCGCCGACATCTTCCGACGCATCTACGAAGGAGTTCCTCAGGCCCGCGCCCAACTTCTCGGTCGAGCCTTGGCAAAGATTGAGCGCCACGAGGAAGGCCAGCTCACGATGACTTATCTAAGTCGAGCTGACTTTGACGAAACTGGCGCGATTGACGGCTGGTCTGAAGGAGTGGTTGACCACCTCCGAGCGATTGAGGGCACTCATGTAGCTGCTGTTGTGAGAGAACCTAAGGGCAGGCCTGACACTAGGAGAGTCTCACTGAGAGCGTCAACCGACCGAGTTGACGTGTCGGCAATCGCTCGCGCAGGTGGGGGAGGCGGCCATCGTGGCGCGGCAGGTTTCAGCACAGAGCTTTCGCACTCCGATCTAGTCCAGTTGATCTGCAGCCAGATTCGCCTTCAAACAGAAGCGGACTGACAATGACCGCGTCTGTGCGCTTGGTTGATAAACCAGCGGGCGTCACTTCGCATGATGTGGTCGCCCAGATCAAGCACGGACTCCCGAGGGGTGTGCGAGTCGGCCACGCGGGAACACTTGACCCATTTGCCACAGGACTGCTGTTGATCTTGATCGGAAGGGCAACACGGACCCAACGGTTCTTTATGGGACTGGATAAGGAATACCTTGTTACAGCCAAATTCGGCGCTCGCTCAAACACAGGAGACACTGAAGGCACGATCACGGAAACAGGCGTGGTTCCCGACGGGGATCTTGAGCTGCCCACAGGAGACATGCTCCAGACACCACCCGATTTCTCAGCAGTTCGTGTAGGTGGAAGGCGCGCCTATGAACTGGCCCGAGCAGGGGAGGAAGTCCAACTTGAGGCCAGACCAATCACGGTCAGCCGATTTGAGGAGTTGGAGCGGCGGCCGACTGAACGCGACTACCTGATCCGGTGTTCATCAGGAACCTATATCCGTTCCCTGATTGCGGATCTAGGCGACGCCTACTGCGTGTCCCTGAGGCGGACCCAGATAGGGCCATTCGATGTGCCAGGTCAAGCTGGCGTTGAATTGGACCTGCTCGCCGCACTGACGCAGATCCTTCCCGTTGACAAGGTTGATGAGAACTCCGCATCGCTGATCGGTCACGGCAGGCCAATGGAAACTGCCCGGGCGGTAGGGGAGACCGTGGCGATTGTGGGACCAAACGGACTCGTCGCTATCGGCGAAGTTAAAGAGGCCGGGCTGCTCTCGTCTATCGCTGGCTTCGTCGGGTGAATAGGCTTCCCAGAACATGAAGATCACCACTCCAGCCACAGCTGAGCCGAGGCATCGCAGGGTTGCCATCGGCGAGTTCGATGGAGTCCACCTCGGACACATAGAGGTCATCGGGGACGCGGACACCGTGCTCACTTTCGACCCTCACCCTCGGGCTGTCGTTGGCCCCACTGGGGCTCCCGAGCTGCTCACAACCCTTGAGCAGAAGGCAGACCTAATCGCCGCACTCGGAGTGGACGAGTTGGTTGTTGCCACCTTTGACCAGGACTTCAGTGAGCTCACCCCGGATGAGTTCATAACCAAAGTGCTTGTCGATTCACTTGGAGCAACTGAGGTCAGAGTGGGGCAGAACTTTCGGTTTGGAAACCGCGCGGCAGGCAATGCCGAGACGCTCCAGGCCGACACCCGGTTCAGCACAACGGTCGCTGAACTTGTTGAACATGAGACCGGACTGATTTCCTCATCGGCGATTCGGGATCTGATCAGGGTGGGCAATATGGACGACGCGCGAAAGCTTCTTGGCCACCCATTCGAGATGCGCGGTGTTGTCGTGCACGGAGAAAAGAGAGGGAGAACACTCGGCTATCCAACCGCCAACATTGTCCCTGCGGAGGGGTGTGTCGTTCCCGCTTTCGGCGTCTATGCCGCACTGCTTGATGGACAACCTGCCGCAGCGAGCGTAGGCATAAGGCCAACATTTGATGACGGAGAGGAAGTACTCCTCGAGGTATTCATTCTTGATTTTGACGGTGATCTTTACGGACAGGAGGTCTCAGTCGAGCTGCTTTCTTTCCTCCGGCCTGAGGCCAAGTTCGATCGAATCGAAGCGTTGAAGGTGCAGATGGCACAGGACTGCCAGCAGTCTGCGGTGATCGCCGCAGCGCACGTCGTCTAACGCGCCGATCCAGCTACAGGCCTGTCCTGCTACGGTTCGACCCGATGAGCAATCTCACCAAAGAGCGCAAGATGGAGATCGCAGCCGAGTTCGGCAGCGGTCCTCAAGATGTCGGTGCCACAAAGGTCCAGGTTGCGATGCTGACGGAACGCATCAATCACCTGACTGAGCACCTCCGTGATCACAAGAAGGACCACGCCTCACGGCGAGGACTCCTCAAGCTTGTTGGTCAGCGCCGCCGTTTCCTCGACTATCTGAGGCGTAACGACCTCGATGGTTACCGAGGCTTGGTTGAGAAGCTCGGACTACGTCGATGACGGTCCTTTCAGTCGGTTCTGAAATCCCCGCGTTTAGCCTCGGTAAGGCTGACGGCGAAAGATTCACTGAGGCTGACCTAGCCGGTAACACGACCATTCTGGTCTTTTACCCGTTCGCGTTCAGCCCGGTCTGTACAGACCAGTTCAATATCTATGAGGAAGTGCTCTCAGACATTCACAGCAGGGGTGCAGCGATCTACGGGGTTTCCTGCGACTCCTCATACGCCCAGACTGCGTTCATTGAGAAGTTCAACGTGAGCATTGCCCAGCTTTCAGACTTTGAGCCCAAGGGAGCTGCCTGCGAGGCCTTTGGTGTTAAGCACCCCGGTGGTTTCCCAGAGCGAGCCCTGATTGTTGTGGGGCCGGATGTCAAGGTTGCCTGGAGCTATCAGGCCGCAAGCCCGGGAGAACTACCCGGCGCAAACCTCCTCTTCGACGGGCTTGATTCCCTCGCGGAGCAGGTCTGACTCTCAGCAGTCGGCCGGCTGACCCGCCCGGTCCTGCGGACCGGCTACGAGGCGCTGAGTCCCTACCGATTGCTGTGATCTATGCGGACTTTGAGTGTCCGCGCTGCGCATTCGCCTGGGAGCGGATCAAGGATTCGCAACTGAGGCTCGGGCTGCGGTATTTTCCCGTGTCCTCCCGTCACCCCAGGGCAAATGCCGCGGCCGCCGCCGCAGAGGCAGCGGGCAGGCAGGACATGTTCTGGGAGATGGTTGACCTCCTGTTTGGCGATCAAGGTCGGCTTGATGACCCCCATCTGTGGGGCCGAGCACGGGACATTGGTCTAGATCTAGAGCAGTTCGACCGGGATCGCCGCTCGCCCGAGGTGGAATCCCTGATAGCGGACTCTTTTCGGAACGCCGTCAGAGCGGGAGTGATGGCCACCCCAACGATCCTGGTGGACGACAGCCTTCATCAAGGCGTCCCGGACCTCGGCGATGTGGCGCTTTGGGAATCGGGCAGGTCGCGGTGATCGCCAGCCCGCTAGGCTTACCTCGTTCGGAAAATATAAAAACGATGTGGTCTGGCCGACCGACGGGCTGGACGAAGGAACAAGTGATTACTTATGGCAGACGCCATTACACGCGTCTCCGTTGATATCTCGGGAACCGAGATCTCATTTGAAACGGGACGTATGGCCAAACAGGCCTCAGGAGCAGTTGTAGTACGCGCAGGGGACACAATGGTCCTCTCAACAGCCACAGCTGGTGGCCTGCGTGACATTGACTTCCTTCCACTCTCAGTGGATGTGGAAGAGCGCATGTACGCCGCGGGCAAGATCCCAGGCTCATTCTTCAAGCGCGAAGGTCGTGCCGGTGAGAAAGCAACTCTGGTTGCCCGCCTCATCGACCGTCCTATCCGTCCGCTGTTCCCGAAGGGTTGGCGTCGAGAGACACAACTCGTCGCGTTGCCGCTGTCCATCGATCACATTCACTCGTACGACATCCTCGCGATGAACGGCGCAAGTGCTGCCTTGATGATCAGCGACATTCCATTCCCTCAGCCAGTCGGTGCAGTCCGCATCGGCAAGATTGACGGCAACTTTGTCGTTAACCCGGCAGAGGACTTGCTGCTTGATGGAACCGACCTCGATCTGATCGTGGCCGGAACCGACACAGCAATTCTGATGGTGGAAGCCGGAGCCAACGAGGTTTCAGAAGCAGAGATCCTCGATGCCCTTGACATCGCTCATGGCGAGATCAAGAAGCTTTGTGCGCTTCAGGTTGAGCTCGCAGCCAAGGTTGGCAAGACCAAGGTTGAGGCCGTTGTTGCCACTGTTGATGAGGCTCTGTATGCCAAGGTCAAGGAGTCTCACGGAGCCAAGCTCGAGGAGGCAACCAAGGTTGTCGAGAAGCTTGAGCGCCAGGACGCCTGCTCAGCCGTTGAGGCAGAGGTCGTCGCCGCATATGCAGGCGATGAGGCAGACGATGACTACTCGGCTAACAAGTCTGAGGCCAAGCGCGCATTTGCGAAGCTTGAGAAGACCATCATCCGTCAGCGCATCGCAGTCGAGAAGGTACGCCCCGACGGTCGTGGAGCTGACGAAATTCGTCAGATCACGATTGAAGTTGGCGTAACTCCAAGGACTCACGGCTCGGCCCTGTTCACACGTGGACAGACTCAGGCACTGAGCACCGTGGCTCTCGGTACGACCCGTGAAGAGATGCGTCTCGACACACTCGGCCTTGAGACTGTTAAGCGCTACTTCCACCACTACAACTTCCCGCCGTTCTCGGTCGGTGAAGCTGGATTCATGCGTGGACCTAAGCGTCGCGACATTGGTCACGGAGCACTTGCGGAGCGCGCACTCGTACCAGTCATTCCTTCCCAGGAAGACTTCCCGTACACAGTGCGTGTTGTAAGCGAGATCCTTGAGAGCAATGGTTCGAGCTCGATGGCTTCCGTTTGTGGCTCATCACTCTCACTGATGCAGGCCGGCGTTCCAATCACCAGTCCGGTGGCAGGTATCGCAATGGGTCTGATCAAGGAGGGCGACGACTACACCGTTCTCAGCGACATTGCTGGTGTTGAGGATCATCTCGGCGACATGGACTTCAAGGTCGCCGGTACGAGCGAAGGCATCACAGCGCTCCAGATGGACATCAAGATCGACGGAGTTACATTCGACATCCTTCGTGATGCACTCACTCAGGCCAAGGCCGGACGAGAGTTCATCCTCGCGAAGATGGCGACTGCGATTGACGCTCCTTCAGAAGAGCTGTCCGAATACGCACCGCGTATCGCTCAGATCAAGATTGACCCAGAGAAGATCGGCCTTGTTATCGGCAAGGGCGGCGAGACGATCCGTTCACTCCAAGAGGAGTTTGACGCTCAGATCACCGTTGACGATGAGGGCATGATCCTGATCTACGCAACGACCGGAGCACTTGGAGACGCACTTGCCGAACGCATCTCATCGATGACCAAGGAAGTTGAGCTCGGAGACACATTCCAAGGCAAGGTCGTCAAGACCACAACCTTCGGAGCCTTCGTCGAACTCGCCAAGGGAACCGATGGTCTTCTGCACATCTCGAGCGTGAGCCCAGGCAACCGCGTTGAGACAGTCGAAGAGGTACTCAACAAGGGCGACGAAATTGCCGTGACGGTGTGCGAGGTCGACCGCGAACGCGGACGTATTGGCCTTCGCCTCTCGAGCGACCCAGCAATTCAGGGCAAGTCCAAAGAGGAACTTGCTGAGCTCTCCAAGTCCGAAAGCGGCCCACGCGGCGGTGGCGGCGGCGGACGCGGCGGTGATCGCCCACGCGGCGGTGGCGGCGGCGGACGCGGCGGTGATCGTCCACGCGGCGGCCGGGACCCAGAACGCTCGTAAGTAGGAGAACTGCCTGTGATCAAAGTAGTCGTTGCAGGTAGTGAAGGTCGGATGGGCCAGGAGGTCTGTGCCGCGGTCGAAGAGGCCGCAGGCATGGAGCTCACTGGCCGTGCCGATCCCGCACTCGGGACTGCGGTAGGTGACTTTCTCGCCGATGCTGATGTCCTCGTAGATTTCACGAGGCCAGAAACAGCCGTTGCCAATATTCGCGCAGCAACCGCGGCTGGCGTCCACGCTGTTGTGGGAACCACTGGATTCGAGATGGCCGAGCTTGAGGGGATCAGCGGCTCGAATGTTCTGGTTGCCCCCAACTTTGCAATCGGTGCCGTCCTGATGATGCGTTTCGCCCAAGAGGCCGCACGCTCGATGCCCGATGTTGAGATCATCGAACTTCACCACCCAGGCAAGCTCGACAGACCGTCTGGCACCGCTGCGCTTACCGCAGGGCGGATCACTGAGGTAACAGGCCGCGAGGTGCCTATTCACTCAGTGCGTCTGCCCGGGGTAGTGGCTAACCAAGAGGTCATCTTCGGTGGCACGGGGGAGACCCTCACCATCCGCCACGACAGCACGGACCGTAAGGCCTTCATGCCAGGGGTCGTGCTGGCAATCAACCGCATCGCTGACCTCCCCGACACACTGACAATTGGGTTGGAGAATCTTCTTTGAGTAACTCACCCGAATCAGCCCTCGGGACAATCCTGACAGCGGTGGTCACACCCTTCTCCCCGGATGGAGAGGTGGACCATGATGCAATGGCGACCATTCTTGAGCACCTCATTGCCAACGGCTCTGATGGAGTTGTCGTCGCCGGAACCACTGGGGAAGCTCCAACCCTGACCGACGATGAGCAGATTGACCTGATCTCATTTGTCTCTGATTCCTTTGGGGATCGGCTCACAGTCATCGCAGGGGCGGGAGCCAACGACACCGCCCACGCGGTTCGTTTGACCGAGCGGGCCACAAACGCGGGGGCCAAGGCAATCCTTTCTGTCACCCCTTATTACAACCGTCCCAACGAGGCAGGTATTCACGCGCACTTTGCGGCTGTCGCAAAGTCGACTGACCTTCCAGTTGTTCTCTACAACGTTCCAACCCGCACTGGGGTGGATATGAGCGACGACTTGGCAGCAGAGATTGGCGTTCGGAACTCCAATGTCACGGGAATGAAGCAGGCTCGGCCGGGTACTCCCTCCGCTATTGAGGGTCTCGATCTTTACGCAGGTAACGACGACTCATTCGCTGCTGCGATGGACAACGGGGCGGTAGGCGGCATCCTCGTCGCCAGCCACCTAGTCGGCACTCAGATGCTCGCGGTGGCACACTCCAATGACCGTGACACGCTCGACAGACCACTTCGCAGCTTCTACGACTCGCTCGGCGTGACCACAAACCCAATTCCTATTAAGGCCGCGCTTGACCTTGCTGGCCTTCCCGGCGGCCACCTCCGACTTCCTCTCGTCTCAGCATCAGCTGCAGAGCGCGAGACAATTGCTGACGCCATGCGCGCGCTGGACCTTCTCGCTTGAGCCTTGCCTCCGGAAGTGTTCGTGTCCTCCCGCTCGGTGGGGTAGGCGAAATCGGAAAGAACATGGCTGTCGTGGAGTACGACGGTCGCATCCTTCTGCTTGATGTTGGCCTTCGCTTCCCTGGGGGCGACATGCCCGGGATTGACCTTGTTCTGCCGGACTTTGAGTACGTCAGAGAGCGCGCTGACGCAATTGAGGCAATCGTCATCACCCATGGCCATGAAGACCATGTGGGGGCCCTTCCTTGGCTGCTGAGAGACATTGGCGTCGAATCTGTACCGATGATCATCAGCGGACCGCTCACAGTGGAGATGGCTCGCTCAAAGCTCAAGGAACACAAGCTCGACGACTCGGCCCTCGAAGCTGTTGACACAGGGGAGATCATCGAGGCGGGTCCTTTCACCATCGAGATGATCCACCTGACCCACTCAATCCCGGACGCACGAGGCGCAGCGATTGGCACACCTGCCGGAACGGTTGTGTTCACCGGCGATTACAAGTTTGACCAGACACCGGTTGATGGGGACCCAGCCGACATGGCTCGGCTTGCTGAACTTGGAGCCGAAGGGGTTCTCCTGCTCTGCGGTGACTCGACCAACGCTGACCGCCCAGGCTTCTCGCCCTCCGAAAGTCTTGTCGGACCAGCCTTGCTCAAGGTATTTGAGGGCTGTGAGGGTCGGATCATCGTCACAAGCTTTGCCTCAAATGTCCATCGCGTTCAGCAGGTCGTCGACGCAGCCGAAGCGACGGGACGGAAGGTGGCACTGGTTGGGCGCTCGATGGTCAAGAACTCCAAGATTGCAAAGGTCCTCAACCACCTGAGCGTTCCAGAGGGAATCCTGATCCAGCCTCGCGAGATCAACAACTTCCCGGACGACCGAGTTGTCGTTGTCTCAACTGGTTCACAGGGTGAGCCTTTGTCCGCTCTTCGGCGCATGGCCCACCGTGACCACGCCCAGATAGAGCTTCACAGCGGCGACACGATCGTCTTCTCTGCCACTCCAGTGCCTGGTAACGAGCGGGCAGTGAACGAGACAGTCGACCGGCTATATCAGATCGGATGCACTGTCATTACTGCTCAGGACGCACCGATCCACGCTTCAGGCCACGGCTACGCCGAAGAGCTGAAGCTGATGTTGAACCTGGTTCGCCCGACGTATTTCATGCCTGTCCATGGGGATGCCAAGCGTCTCCGTCTTCACAGGGAACTTGCAGAACAGGTTGGCATTGCGCCTGCTTCGATCTTTGAAGGAGCCAACGGTCTTCCACTCGACATCAGCGAGTCTGGGGCCCGGTTTGGTCCGCAGGAGCATTCGGGCGTACTGCTTGTTGACGGAATGGAGCTCGGAGAGCCCTCTGAAGCGGCAGTGCGGGACAGGCGTACGCTCGCCGACGATGGGGTTGTTGTAATTGTCGTTTCAATCAGCGCACAGTCCGGAGAACTGATTTCAGACCCTGAAGTTGTCTCAAGGGGAATGGCAGCCGGCGCCGACACAGACAAACTTGTCAAGTGCGCCCGTGAGTCATCGATCACGGTCTGCGAGATCGCCGCCAAGGCGGGAGAGCACGATCGCGACGAACTTGAGCGCAGGCTTCACGACGGTGTAGCGGCTGACATTCACTCAGCCTTGCGCAGGCGGCCGCTCGTCCTGCCCGTAGTAGTCGAAGCCTAGGACTCGCTCAGGCCTGAGGAAGGCGGAGAGTGAACTTGGCTCCACCAAGGCTGGATTCGTCAACGCCGACACTGCCGCCGTGGTCTAGGGCAACAGCTTTCACGATTGCAAGTCCGAGGCCAGTGTTGCCTGCGGTCTCGCCGCCCTCGCGCACAAACCGGTCAAAAATTCGTTCCCGCTCACTTGTAGGTATGCCGGAGCCGGCATCCTCGACGATCACAGACCAACTCGAGTCCGCGCTGGAGGATGTGACCCTGATCAGGGTTCCGGGAGGGTTATGCAGTGCCGCGTTTTCAACCAGGTTTCGAATAGCGCGGGTCACCGCCGTCGCGTCACACGTGACCTGATGGGGTGAGCTCTCATCCTTTACCTGTCCCTCCACAGTTGCAGCGTTGGCGTCAGCTAGAGCGGCACTGACTAACTCGCTCCCTTTTACTGTGGAGATAAGAGGTGCGGATTCTCCCGACCGGGCGAGCAGGAGCAAGTCGCTGACAATGGTGGCCATCCGCCTCGCCGACCGCAGGGCAGCCGACTTCAGATCATCTTCAACAGTCGAGTCTGCTTCCAGAAGTTCTAGGTTGGCTATCAAGGATGTGAGCGGGGTTCTCAACTCATGTGACGCATCCGCAACAAACTCACGTTGGCGGCTAAGTGCTGACTCACTTCGACCTCTTGCCCCATCAAGCTCGTGGAGTGCTTGGGCAAGGGTGACCGCAAGGTCGTGAATCTCATCTTGGGCTGTTGGAATAGGGATGCTGAGGCTTGGATCACCTGTCTCGGCAATCTGTTTTGCAACTGCTGTGATTCCAGCTACAGGCGCCATCGCCTGCCGGGCAATTGCCAGGCCAGCCAGGAGTGCCAACATCGCTGCCGCAATGACACCGAAAGCGAGCAGAAGCCACATCTGAGTAACCCTTGAAGCAAGGGGACTTGTCGAGCGCGAATACTGCACTGATGCCGAGCCCGTTGGCGTCGTCGGTATTGATCGCGCCTCTACCCGGTACCCGCCGACGGTTCTTGTGCCGGGAGGGAGGAGGCCGAAATCAGGCGAATCAGCGGTGTCATCAATCCGGTCACCCGTGTAGGACAGAACACGAATATGGGCATTCTGGGATGCGGCGTAGTCATCGATATTTGGACCGGACAACACCCAGCCCTTCTCGGTAGCTGCCAGCCGCAGCTCTGCCTGCAGAGTGTTCGCCGCGCTGGCAGTTTCATGCTCAAAGTCAGCCTTCAGTCGATCGGACAGGATTGAACCAACTATCAGCCCGAATGCGACAAGGATTACAAGCGTTAGTGCGGCCGAACCACCAGCGAGCCTCCACCTGATCGGTAATGAAGCGAGTCTCTTCATGTCAGGCCCGAATTACGTAGCCAGCACCACGCACGGTCTTGAGGATGCGTTCCTCGCCACCCTCCTCAAGTTTTCTGCGCAGGTTTGAGACGAACACCTCGATCGTGTTTGTCTCGGCCAAAGCGGGGTATTGCCAAACGTCTTCCAAGAGTTGTTGCCGGGAGATCACAACGCCGCGGTTGTGCATCAAGTGTGTGAGTAGTTCAAATTCGCGCGTGGTCAGCTCAAGCTCCCGGTCACCAATCCTCCCAAGTCGCGTGTCGGGATCAAGCACCAGAGGACCAGCCACGAGTGCCGCCGACCCCTTAGGCGGCCTCGCCCTAAGCACTGATCTCATCCGGGCCAACAGTTCATCCTTGTTGAATGGCTTGACCACATAGTCGTCAAGCCCTGAGTCCAGGCCCTCAACGAGGCTCTCTGGCGCATCTCGTGCCGTCAGGGCAATAATCCCCGCCCGATAGTCGTTCAATCGGAGGAGCCGGGCAACCTCAGTCCCGTCCATTCCCGGCAGGCCTAAGTCGAGCAGGATCAAATCCGGCTTAAACGTGGCTGTTAGGGCAACTGCTTGGGGTCCATCGGCGGCACTTTTCGCTTCGAGACCCGCAGACCTCACGATGCGAGACACCACAGCAGCGATCTCTTGATCGTCCTCTACTACGAGGATTCTAAGTGCACGTCCGGGCTCGGGCCAATCATCCATAGCTCAATCTTAGGGCGGGCAGGTCTCCCCGCCGTCACGTCGAACGGGTACCGAATGGCAACTAACGCAAGAAAACCCAGTAAACCAACGGCCAAGCGCAAGCCCGCGGGCAAAACACCGGCCTCCAAGAAGCCTGTTACTCGCACCCGCAAGCCTGCTCAGAAGCCTAGGGCGCGTAAGGCTGCACAGAAGAACGGCGCCCTAACACCAGTCCAAATCGACTTGGTCGGCGTGGGTCTGACGATACTGGGCACCTTTCTTGGTGCAGTGGTTTGGGGAGGATGGTCGGGAGGTCCCGCCGGGCAGGGCCTCGACCACGGCTTCAGACTCCTATTCGGCGCAGTAGCGGTAGTAGCGCCGCTGGTTCTGATCGTCGTAGGGGTTCTACTAATCGCTCGAGAGTCGATCAAGATCAGTAGAACGATTCAGATTGGCCTTGGACTGTTCTTCGCCGGAATGTGCCTAGCCCTGACAGCTGGAACCCTCGGGTTTCACAACACGTCTGCGGTTGCTGATTGGACTCCGTCCTCAATGCAGGAAAGGGGCGGCTCAATTGGCCAAGGCCTCTTTTCGGGCGCCAGCGCAGTGGGTTCACACCTCGGAGCCCATCTCCTAGCGATCTTCCTTCTTCTCGCGGGAGTCGTTCTCGTTTCCGGCGTCAGCCTGTCCAGTCTGTTCCGGTCGGCTGCCGAGGGAGCCGCCGACCTCACCAAGTCGGTATCTAGTGCTGCAGCAGGGCCGTCTAAGCGCTCAATCAAGCGAGACCTCAAACGCGCACAACAGATCGCAGAACCCGAGGCCCCACGGATTCTGCCCCCCGAACCTAAGCTCGACGAGGTCGTTGTCAGAGCCACCCATGTGGAGGCTGGGGCGCCGCCGGATTACGCGGATCTTGATGACGAGCCTGAGGCATGGACGCACCCGCCTGAGCCTGAACTTGAACCGATTGAGGAAGAGCCGATCCCTGCTGACACGGACGATGATTTCGACGGTGCTAGGGACATAGTCGTAGATCAGTCCGATCTGACCCCGCAGGGCCGTTATCGGGACAGCGTCGTCGATGACCCCAAGTTCCGTTGGAAGCAGCCGCCAAAGAGTCTTCTTACGAGGTCGCCCAAGGTCAAGGGCGGGACCAGCAGTGCCGACAGGGCTGAAACCGCGAGAGTTCTTGTCGAATCACTTGGCCACCACGGTGTCAAGGCGGAGATCAGCGGAACCGTTTCGGGCCCTCACATCACACGCTACGAGCTAAAACTCGCACCGGGCACGAAAGTCAGCAAGGTCGCCCAGCTGCGTGATGATCTTGCTTACGCACTGGCTTCAACCGACATTCGCATTCTCGCTCCGATCCCAGGCAAGCAGGCGGTTGGCGTAGAAGTCCCCAACGAGGAGCGTCAGATGGTGACTCTCGGGGATGTCTGGCAAGCACCTCCAGAGGGCTGGTCTCCACTGACTGTCTGGCTTGGTAAGGACGTCGCCGGTCGGGCCATCGGCGCGGACCTAGCGCGGATGCCGCACCTCCTTGTTGCCGGCACCACCGGGGCGGGTAAGTCTGGTTGTGTCAATGCGATGCTGAGCTCAATCCTGTTGAGGGCCACTCCGCGCGAAGTGCGGCTCGTCCTTGTTGATCCCAAGCAGGTTGAGCTGAACCATTACGAGAGCGTTCCCCATCTGATGACCCCGGTTATCACTAACCCAAGGCAAGCAGCCAATGCTCTAGCCAACCTGGTCAGAGAGATGGAGCAGCGTTACGCGCTGATGGCAATCCGCCGTACCCGCGGTCTCCCCGAGCTGAATGAATCTAGGGAGAAGGCTGGGGAACCTCCGCTCCCTTACATCCTCTGTGTGATCGATGAGCTCGCAGACCTGATGATGGTCGCGCCCGCTGAGGTTGAGGATTCGATCATCCGGCTTGCTCAGAAGGCACGCGCTGTAGGGATTCATCTCGTTCTGGCAACACAGTCACCAAGGGTCGATGTGATCACGGGGATGATCAAGGCAAACGTTCCTTCGCGGATTGCCTTTGCTGTCTCATCACAGACTGATTCACGCGTGATCCTCGATCAAAACGGGGCAGAGACTCTCCTCGGCCAAGGCGACATGCTCTTTGCACCAGTTGGTACCTCCAAGCTTCAACGCATCCAGGGCGCTTACATCGACGAAGCCCAGATCGCTGACCTATGCGAACACTGGCGCAAACAGGGTGAGCCAAGCTTCAACGAGGCGCTTCTTGCTGAGGTAGTCGACGAGAGCAAATCTTCAGATGACACGGATGGGTTTGACCCCGATGAGGACGCCCTCCTTGCTGAAGCAATCAACCTTGTGGCACAGATGCAGACCGCATCCACGAGCATGCTCCAGAGGCGTCTCCGGGTGGGTTACACGCGCGCTGGAAGACTGATCGACATGCTCGAACGCCGTGGTGTGATCTCGGGTTATGAGGGGTCAAAGCCGCGTCAAGTTCTCGTTACTGAGGCCGATCTCCCTCGGGTTTTGGAACAGCTGAAGTCGGCAGAGCCTGCACAGGCTTCGCTTGATATCGGCAGCGACAACTCCTAACACGCTCCCGACAGCGCTAGCCTCCGTCCTGATGGAAATCGGAGAGACACTCAGAGAGGCGCGGATGCGCCAAGAGATTGACATCTCTGATGTTGAGGAGCAGACCAAGATTCGTGCCAAGTTTCTGCGTGCGCTCGAGAACGAGGAGTGGCAGGTCATTCCGGAGGATGTCTACGTACGGAAGTTCTTGGAGAGCTACGCGGTTGCTTTGGGGCTTGACCCTCGGCCGCTCGTCGAGCTGTACGTGATTAGAACTGCTCCACCCGATCCCCACAGCAACTCAAGGCCAACTCTTCGAGCTGGGATATCGACGGGAAGCTCGCGGGGGAGACTGTTCCTCGGCTCTGGATTTGCGCTAGGCCTAATCGTCCTGCTGCTGATCGGTTCCGGTCGAATTTGATCCGCGGTGGGATCCTCATCACCGGAACGGAAGTTCTGACGGGGATCATCACGGATAAGAACGGTCCCTGGCTTTCGGAGCAGATGCGAGCCTCGGGCATTCAGCCCGCCCAAATAACTGTCGTGGGGGACAGGCCTGAGGACCTTCTCGCGGGCCTTGAGTCAATGAAAGCTCAAGGTTTAGACCTGATCGTCACAAGCGGCGGCTTGGGGCCAACTGCCGACGATCTAACAGCCGAGGTGGTTGGGCGCTTCCAGCAGCGGGAGATGGCCCTAGACGAGGCCCTTGAGGAACGTATCGCTGAGATTTTGCGTTCCCTTAGCGCCCGCTGGCCGAATCTCGATATGGAGTCAGTCCGCGCAGCCAACAGAAAGCAGGCAGTGATTCCCACCGGAAGTACGGTTCTCGAGCCAGTGGGCACTGCGCCTGGGCTACTTGTGGGTCCGAGGGATGGAGATCAAGGACCGCTTGTTCTCGTGCTACCAGGACCGCCACGGGAGCTGAAGCCAATGTGGAGAACGGCACTGGCCACTGAACCCCTCAGCGCCCTTGTCGCCGACGCACCGGCTTTTGAGCGGCGGATGATCCGTATCTTCGGTATTCCAGAATCAGAGCTAGCAGCAAGCCTGCGCTCCATTGAGGAAACAGGGCTAGACCTGTCACAGCTCGAAGTCACCACCTGCCTCCGGCGCGGGGAGATTGAGATCGCCACCAGCTTCGCTCCAGCGGGAGAGGGGGCCTATCAGGCGCTGCTGGAGCAGATCCGGGAGCGCCACGGTGCTCTGATCTTCTCAGAGGACGAACGTACAATTGACGAGCTGGTGGCGGGCCTACTTCAAGGATCCACGGTGGCTGTCGCTGAGTCGTGTACTGGGGGACTGCTCTGTACGCGCCTGACCGACCTGCCTGGGGCTTCTGACTACGTTCTTGGCGGGGTCGTTAGCTACTCAAACGCTGTTAAGGAGGCCGCCCTCGGAGTTCCTTCTGGAATGCTGGCTGAGCACGGAGCCGTGTCTGAGCCAGTTGCGGTTGCCATGGCCGAAGGGGTTAGGTCGTCCCTCGGGTCAGAGATGGGCGTTGGGATCACTGGAATTGCTGGGCCCGGAGGGGGAACGGACGAAAAACCTGTCGGTCTCGTCTGGATTGCGGTGCTTCAAGACGGGAAACAGCTCGTTCGTAGCGTCGTCATTCCAGGTGGTAGGGCTGACATCCGGGACCGCTCAACCACAATTGCCTTGCATCTGATGCGGCGACTGATGCTCGGGGAATCTGACTGAAGGTCTAGTTGCTGTCTGGGCCCTGAATCGGGGCTAGAACCAGCAGATTTGTTGCAATTCCCCGCCTATGCTGGCTCTGTTCCGTCCGCGGGGCTGCCTATCTTAGGTATCCCGGCACCGGTCGGAACTGACGGGCGCTCTACGCGCCGAAGGGAGCATTTACATGGCAACTAAGAACGAGGACAAGGCCGCAAAGGCCAAAGACGCTGCACTTCAGGGCGCACTCGATCAAATTGAACGTCAGTTTGGACAGGGCAGCGTTATGCGGATGGGCGATGAAGGAGCCCAAGTCCGAGTCGACGCCATTCCAACAGGAGCCCTCTCGCTCGATCTAGCCCTTGGTATCGGCGGTGTCCCCCGCGGCCGGGTCATTGAGGTCTTTGGACCAGAGTCATCGGGCAAGACAACCTTGGTCTACCACATGATCGCTGAGGCTCAAAAGCTCGGCGGGATCTGCGCGTTCATCGACGCTGAGCACGCAATGGACCCTCTTTACGCCAAGGAGATTGGCGTCAACATTGACGAACTTCTCGTTTCGCAGCCGGATTACGGCGAGCAGGCTCTCGAGATCTGCGACATGTTGGTGCGTTCAGGTGCCGTGGACCTAGTTGCTCTGGACTCTGTAGCCGCCCTCACTCCGCGGGCTGAATTGGAAGGCCAGATGGGAGACCAGACCGTCGGTCTGCAGGCACGAATGATGTCCCAGGCGATGCGGAAGCTCACGGCGAACCTGAACCGGACCCAGACGCTCTGCGTCTTCACCAATCAGATTCGCGAGAAGATTGGCGTGATGTTCGGTAGCCCCGAGACACAGCCAGGTGGCCGGGCGCTGAAGTTCTACTCATCGCAGCGGCTTGACATCAGGCGTATCGAAACGCTTAAGGACGGGACCGAGGCAATCGGCAACCGGGTGCGAGTCAAGGTCGTTAAGAACAAGGTGGCGGCCCCATTCCGTGTCGCCGAGTTTGACATTGACTTCGGTAAGGGAATCTCAACGTCCGGTTGTTTGATCGACCTTGGCGTTGAACACGACGTGGTCAAGAAGAGCGGCGCGTTCTTCTCCTACAAGGACGAGCGTCTGGGCCAGGGCCGTGCCAACTCAAAGGTTTTCCTCGATGAGAATCCTGAGATTGCCAAGAAGATTGAGGCCGAGGTGTACGCGGCCGTCGGAATTGACCACGACCTCGTCAAGAGGATTGACCGCAGTGTTGTGACTCCAGTTCCAGATGACGAGTCAGCTGAAGTGGCGGCTGACGAACAGGCAGCGTGAGTTCTGAAGCATCGTTTGACGAGCTCGTTGAACTCGCTGTAGGCAGAGGTCTTGTCTACATCGGGTTCCGTGCCCGGACTGTTCTGGAAACACAGAACAAGCTGATCCAGAAGGGCATCGCTGAGGAGGTTGTTCAAGGTGCGATTGCACGTCTGATCGAGATGGAGTACCTCGACGACAGAAAGTTCGCGCTCTCGTTTGTTGAAGACCGCAGGGACCTCGATGGGTGGGGTAATTCACGTATCCGCACTCGCCTGATGGCCCTGGGGGCCGAGCGCGACGCCATCGACGCCGCTTTCGCGGTTGAGGACGAAGAAACCGAGCTTCGACGAGCGGTCGCGTTTCTTAATGGCCGGCTAACCCAACCCGCTGAGCAAACGGCAGAGCGGAGGCGCGCGATCGGCCTCCTCGTGCGTCGCGGATACACCTTCGAGACTGCCTCCGACGCCATACGAGCGCACGCCCGTGCCCATAGTTAGCCCTTCAGCGAGGGCTTGAAGCGTCGGCCCCCGCATAGTCCTACTACGATCGCCCCATGGCGAGTGTCACAGCACCTAAGCGGTACCACCTGACCACCTTCGGCTGTCAGATGAACCAGCACGACAGTGAACGCATGGAGGGCATGCTGGAATCGCTGGGATGGCAACGAGCAGAGAGCCGTGAGGAGGCCGGTCTGATCCTGTTCAACACTTGCTCTATCCGAGAGAAGGCGGACCAGAAGTTCATCACCCACCTCCATGACGCCCACGCGATCAAGCGCCGTGACCCAGACACAATCATTGGAGTGGGGGGCTGCTGGGCCCAGTCAGTAAAAGAGGAGGTGTTCGTCCAATTTCCATTTGTGGACGTTGCCTTTGGACCGGGACAGGTTGACCGGCTTGCAGAGTTCCTCAACAGCGACTCCCTCACGGCCCAAGGTTTCTTCGAGTTTGAGTCATTCACGGGGCGCCTGCCACAAAAACGGGAGCGTGAACACCACGCCTGGGTTCAGATCAGCGTGGGCTGCAACTGCCGTTGTTCCTATTGCATCGTGCCAATGACGCGGGGGATAGAGGCCAGCCGTCCGCTTGATGAACTCGTTGAAGAAGTCAGAGGCTTAGTAGCTAAGGGGGTCTCAGAGGTCACTCTGCTCGGTCAAAATGTGAACTCCTATGGCCGAGACCTAAAGGACGGGGGAATCACCACCTTTTCCGGACTGCTGCGCGAGGTAGATGGTGTTGAGGGCCTCAAACGCCTTCGATACACCAGCCCTCACCCCAAGGACATGCGAGAGGACGTTGTAGAGGCCCACAGAGAGCTCAAATCTGTTTGCGAACACATTCATCTCCCGCTGCAGGCTGGCTCCTCAAAGGTCCTTAAAGCGATGCGCAGGACGTATGACCGAGAGCGTTACCTCGCACGGGTCGAGATGATCCGCTCTGTTCTCCCAGATATTGGCCTGACCACCGACATCATCGTCGGATTTCCCGGGGAGACAGAGGAAAATTTCCAGGAGACGATGGAGGTCGTTGACCAAGTCGGGTTCGATGGGGCTTTCACTTTCATCTACTCAGCCCGGAGAGAGACAGACGCGGCGGAGATGCCAGACCAAGTTGACCACCAGACCAAGGTCGACCGGATGCAGCGCCTCCTTCCACTAGTTCAGCGGAGAGCAAGCGAACGAGCTCAGCGGTTTATCGGCCGTGAGGTAGAAGTGCTCGTTGAAGGAGCCTCCCGAACGGACGCAGCTCGCCTACGGGGAAGGTCGCGCGAGAGCAAGGTTGTCAACTTCGACGGCGTAGCCGAGGCGGGGCAGATAGTGAAAGTCACTATCGAAGCCGCTACCAGCCAAACCTTGGACGGAACGCAAGTCCTAGCGGGAGTACCGACCGTCTAAGGCTTGTTCAGCGCTTAGGGCGCTGCTGGTCAGCCATAACTTCGGAGAGCTTCCCGCCACCAAGCCGCTTGCTCGCAGCTTGATACGCGGCAGGAGCCACCTGAGCGAAGTTCGCACCGAGCCGTAAGGCGAGCGGAGCAACATCAACTTGGGCTTGGTTCTTCTCAATGGCCCTCATAGTTGCCGCGGCAACCTTTTCCGGGGTGACCGTGTTCATCCCCGGACCCAGATGGGCACCACTGTCAGCGAACATGCCGGCGTCACTGACAAAGCCCGGGCAGATGACTGACACGCCAACACCGGTATCGGCAAGATCAGCGCGGAGAGCAAGGGATAGCCCTCGGAGCCCGAACTTTGTAGCCGAATACATTGCTGTCCCGGCAGATGCGGCCTTCCCGGCAAGCGAGGAGATGAAGACGATGTGTCCAGTACCTCTCGCGGCCATTCCCTCGGCCAGCAGGCGAGCCATGACGGCTGGTGCGCGGAGATTGACCTCGATAGCCCGGTCGATCTGATCAATCTCGTATTCCATTAGGTCGCCCGATGCGGGGAGCGCCGCGTTGAGGATTGCGACATCAACCTCGCCAGCGGAGCGAACGAGATTCTCGACGTCTGTGCGGCTCTCCATATCGGCACAGAGAACCTCGGCTCCAAGGCTGCTCGCAAACTCAGCAATCTGATCGGGGCGGCGAGCCGAAAGCACTAGAGATCCGGCGTGGGGAGCTGCGGCTGAGGCAATCGCCTGTCCGAGGCCGCCAGCTGCGCCAGTGATGAGAATGCGTCCAGAGAGTGGTGTCATGACCAACAGAGTGACAGGATCACCCTGTGAACGAACTTCCCGTCATCGCCATATTCGGAGCTACGGCCACCGGTAAGACCTCGGTCGCAGCTGAGGTCGCCCGAACGCTAAGCGCCCGAGGCCTCGAGTCCGAGGCCGTCAGCGCGGACGCCTACGCGGTGTACCGGGAGATCCCGATCATTACTGGGGCTCCCACGGCAGCTGAACAGCAGACCCTGAAGCATCACTGCGTCGGTATACGAAGCGTCACCGATGAGTTCAGCGTGGGTGAGTTCATGGGCCATGCCCACTCGGCAATTGACCAGATCCGAGCAGAAGGGAAGGTCGCGATCGTCGTCGGAGGTACAGGCCTCTATCTCCGTGCCGCGCTCTCGGACCTTGATCTCAAGCCTCCGGTCGATCCGGACCTTCGGGCAGTGCTTGAGACTCGGCTTGACCAAGAAGGGGCTGAGGCGCTGCATGCCGAGCTGGTGGGGTTGGAGCCGGAGGTGGCTTCGCGACTCAGGACCTCCGACCCACGGCGGATCATCAGGGCTCTCGAGCTTGCCAAGAGCGGCCTACCGCCCCACAAGAGCGTGGCTGCCCTTTGGGAACAGCCTCCACGTCACCCAACCGTTGCCTTGGGTTTAGTTAGGGACCGCGAGGAGCGCCGTCACCTGATTTCCGAAC
Organism: Actinomycetota bacterium; assembly: GCA_009699865.1. GTDB lineage: Bacteria > Actinomycetota > Thermoleophilia > Solirubrobacterales > Solirubrobacteraceae > WLNJ01. Next base: position 9,574 of record WLNJ01000016.1, on the reverse strand, counting down.
GCGTGGACCGGATGCTTGAGCTAGGAGCCGTCTCGGAGGTCGCTACCGCATGGGAATTGGGCCCCTCGAGGACTGCTGCGGCGGCGATAGGTATGAGGGAGCTGCGCTCGGGCGATGTTGAGTCGATGCGTAACCGCACCCAACAGTTCGCCAAACGCCAGGGAACATGGCTCAGGCGACTCGAGGACACGGAGATTGTGACCCTCTCAGGAACCGATCTGACCGCACCCATCGGGCGGATTCTCCACCTGTTCGACAGTCGCTCCGCCTAGACTCCGCCTGTGCGCTTTGAAAAATGGCAAGCCCTCGGCAACGACTACCTAATTGTCGAAGCTGACCACCTCCCTTGGGAGTTGACTCCGGAACGGATTCGTGGTCTCTGCCATGTCAACTTCGGGCCCGGTGGGGATGGAGTACTGCTCCTTTCAGCGGGCGCCGATGGCCATGTGGCCACGCTCAAAATCTTCAATCCTGACGGCTCCGAAGCAGAGCTCTCGGGCAATGGGGCCCGTGAGGCGGCCATGTACCTACGTGCACGCGGTTGGACAGCAGACGATGACTTCACGATCGCGACAGCTGCGGGAACGGTGCGGCCTCGGATTCTCGACGATCGCAACTGCACGATGGCCATTGGGAGCGCTACGACGGCGGGACCAGACTGGCCAACGGGTCCAGCTGATGGCTTGGGCACCCTCATGATCTCAGGGGTTGAAAGAACCTTTCGGTTCGTTCACGTTGGAAACCCCCAAGTAACGATCGAGTTCTCAACCGTTGAGGAGGTAGAGGCCTTGGATCTTCCAACTATTGGGCCCGCCATTGAGACCGACGCCCAGTTCCCTAACCGGACCAACGTCTCATTCTGGGCGCGAGAGGGCGCTGGGATTCGAGCTCGCATCTTTGAGCGCGGGGTGGGGGAGACAATGTCATCTGGAACAGGATCCTCAGGAGCAGCGGTTGCCGCCCACCTTGCCGGCGCTGGCGATTCACTTGATGTTCGGCTTGACGGCGGCACCCTGACCGTCAAGATCGGGGAAGCTCTCGAGCTGGACCTGACCGGATGGGCCATTCCCGTCTACGCTGCGGTTCTCGCCCCAGAAACAGTGGAGGAACTCTCTTGAAGTCCAGCAGCCGTCTCGACCTAATCCCGCCGTATCTCTTTGCGGAGCTTGAACGCAAGATTGCTGAAAAGAAGGCGGCCGGAATCGATGTCATCTCGCTTGGCATTGGTGATCCCGACACGCCTACGTTTCCTGCCGTAGTAGCCGCGGGCCAGGAGGCACTTGCGGATCCCACTACGCACCAGTACCCATCGAATCGGGGAAGGTCTGAGTTCCGCGACGCGGTCGCCGACTTCTACTCCCGCCGCTTCGGAGTCGAGCTCGACTCCGACAGCGAGGTGATCCCCGCTATTGGAGCGAAGGAATGCATCTTCAACCTCAGCCTCGCCTTCCTGGACGGTGACGGCCTTGCCCTCGCAGCTGACCCGGGATACCCCGTATATACAGCCGGCCCGAAGCTTGTTGGCGCAGATGCGCATCTGATGCCCTTGGTGCCAGAGCTCGGGTTTGTGCCCGACCTTGCCGCCATCCCAGCTGATGTGGCACGGCGAGCGCGCCTGATGTTTTTCAACTATCCGAACAACCCAACAGGTGCCGTTGCACCCGAAGGGTTCTTTGAGCAGGTTGTCGAGTTTGCTCGCGAGCACGACATCCTGGCTGTCCATGACAACGCCTACAGCGAGACCACCTACGACGGTTATGTTGCGCCCAGCTTCCTCGCGACACCGGGAGCCAAGGAGATTGGTGTTGAGGTGTTCTCCCTCTCAAAGGGTTGGAACATGACTGGTTGGCGCTGCGCGGCGATGGTCGGAAACGCTGAGGCAATAGCGACCTATTGGAAGCTGAAGAGCAACGTTGATAGCGGACTGTTCGAGGCGATCCAGCTTGCGGGTGCTAGGGCCTTGCAGCCAGACATGGCGGCCGAGGTGGACCGGATGTGTGATCTCTATGCGCGCAGACGGGATTTAGTTTGCGATGCACTTGCTGCCGCCGGAGTGGCAGTCACAGCTCCTAAGGGCACGATCTATATCTGGGCACCCATCCCCGATGGCTACGCCAGTGCTTCCGAGTACTGCGAGTACGTCCTAGAGGAAACCGCTGTTGTCATCTCCCCGGGTGGCGCCTACGGTCCTAACGGAGAGGGTTTCTTCAGGATTAGCCTGACCACACCGGATCATCTTCTGACTGAGGCCGTCGCGCGTATTGCGGCGCTTGGGACGCGCACTACAGCGTGAGGAGCTGAGAGCGCTGTCATCCCAAGCTGGGGGCGGCTCTAAGGGCACACGTAGAGCAGCGCAGAGGGCGTTTCTGATCCACGCTGGGACGGAAGCAAGCCAAGGGCTGGATGAACTCCGGGAGCTGATGAAGACGGCTGGAGCAGCGACGGTCGGGACAGCAACGCAGACCCGCTCTGAACCCCATCCGGATTCCTATCTGGGGAGCGGCAAAGCCTTGGAGCTGATTGATCAGATCAAGGCCACCGACGCAAACTTGGTCGTTGCGGATGATGAACTGAGCCCTCGGCAGGAACGGAATCTTGAGGAGATCCTCAAGATGCCCGTTGTTGACCGGACGGCAGTGATTCTCGACATCTTCGCTCTCCACGCTGGGTCGGCTGAAGGCAAGCTCCAGGTGGAGCTCGCTCAGCTCGAGTACAACCTTGCCCGCATGAGGGGGCTCTGGACCCACCTTGAGCGCCTAGGTGGAGGAATTGGCACCAGAGGACCAGGCGAATCCCAGCTCGAGACAGACCGTCGCCTCGCCAGGGATCGGATTTCAACCGTCCGTAAGCGACTGAACAAGGTGCAGTCCAATCGCAAGCTGATGCGCTCAGAGCGGGAACGGACCGAAGTTCCGCAGATAGCGCTCGTGGGCTACACGAACGCTGGGAAGAGCACTCTGATGAATAGTGTCACCGGCTCTGAGGTTGGAATCCGGGACGAGCTCTTCCACACGCTCGATCCCACCACCCGGCAGTTCGAACACCGGGGGAGGAACTACGTGATGACGGATACGGTCGGATTCATCCGGAAGCTGCCCCACCAGCTCGTTGACGCCTTCGGGGCCACCCTGGAAGAGACAATCCACGCAGATGTGTTGGTGCTCGTTGAGGACGGCTCGCAGCCACCACAGGAACGGCAGGAACGCAGGGAGGCCGTTGAGGAGACGCTCTCCCAAATAGGGGCCTCGGAACTGCCCAGCCTGACTGTTGTCAACAAGAGCGACCTGATGTCCGCAGATGAGATTGAAGAAATGCAGATCCAACGGCCTGAGGTGCTTATGGTCAGCGCTGAGACCGGGGAGGGGGTAGGCCAGCTACTTGATGCTGCCAGCGCATCAATCGGATCCCGCATGGTTGAGGTACACCTTCTGATCCCATATTCCGAAGGAAGGCTGCTCGACGAGATCTACCGGGTGGCCGGGGACCTCACCCGCGAATCAGGGGAGGCCGGGGTTGAGCTGACCGCAAAGATGCGGCCAGACCAAGCCGCACGTTATTCACGATTTGCGATTGACTGAGCGTGTGATGAAGGTCCGCTTCCAACAACTCGACCCTCGTGCGTTGCTACCCGCCCACGCAGTTTCCGGGGACGCGGGAATGGACCTGTGCTGCCTAGATGAGTTCACGGTGGAGCCGGGGGAGCGTGTCCTCGTGGCAACGGGACTCGCCCTTGAGATCCCGCCACAACACGCTGGGCTGGTCCTTCCCCGATCAGGACTCGCTCTCAAGCACGGCATCACCTTGGCTAACTCTCCGGGCCTAATCGACTCGGGCTACAGGGGGGAACTCAAGCTGATTCTCGTCAACACTGACGCAGCCACCCCGTTCCACGCCGACGCAGGCACTCGCGTCGCGCAGCTAGTCGTAATCGGCTTCTCGACCGTAGAGGCCGAGTGGGCGAGCGACCTTGCGGCCAGCGAACGAGACCAAGGCGGTTTCGGCTCAACCGGAGTTGAGCCAAACAGCTGAGTTCTGCTAGCCGGACCGGTAGGTCAGGCTGGGACTAGTTCGCCGCAGCCCTCAAGATTGTCCGTAAGGCGGTCCGTTCTCTCCTCGGACCAGCGCTCGGACTCAACAAGGAGAGCAATAACTGCGGTTGAAGCTTCGAGAGCCTCACTGCGACCATCCTCATCAAAGAACAGCACGTCAGCGGTATGCCGCAAAGCAGCCGCCTCGTCCGGACGAAGGGTCACGCCCGACTCAGTGTCGAGAACAGCAATCACCTTGAGATATGCCTCTGCTCGTTGTGCGTTCATAGGGAGAGTCTAGAACGATCTGCGGACAATCGCTCAGTTACTTTCAAATCCGGGCGCGTCAGCCCACTCCGCCCCGGCGGCGGTCCGTGCCACACGGTGCGCTGCTATCTCCAGAGCGTCATCAAGTTGAAGAAGATCCTCGAGCTCAAGCCCGAGTGATTTAGCGATCAGCCAGTCGGCTAGCCACCAGTTCTTGGGGAGGAGCGGACCATGTAAGTAGGTGCCGATAGTGGCTCCTCTGCGAGCCCCTTCCAATCCCGACGAGCCGTCGTTGCCATGCCCTTTCAGGACTGTTCCGAGTGGAGCCGTGCCGCTACCGAGAACAGTTCTGCCGGCATGGTTTTCAAAACCGGCGAGGACTCCGTCGGTTGGCCCGGCTAGATCCGTGCGAATGGCAATGGGGCCAATCAGTCGAGTCTTACCCTGACTAGTGGTGGCATCAATTGCGCTGATCCCGGGGATTGAGAGGTCGGGGCCGGTATATGCCTTCCCTAGAAGCTGATACCCGCCACATACTGCGAGGAGGGGATTGCCCTGACCTATCCAGTCGCCGAGCACGGCCGTTTTGTGACCCTGAAGATCCTCACCGCACCGAACTTGATCTCTGTCCTGTCCACCACCCATGTAGACGAGATCAAACGATCCCTCAACCAGTTTGTCGCCTACCCCGACTGCTGTGACTTGAAATCCAAGATCTCGCCACTCACACCTGCGTCGAAGGAATTCGATGTTTCCTCGGTCTGCATAGATGTTGAGGAGTGTGGGGTAGAGGACTGCTAGCCGAAGTCTTTTGCGCTCAGACAGCATGAAATACCGCCACCTTCATCTCGATAACTCCACCGCTCGCCGGAATGCGCAGATTGGGGCGCCCCAGAAAGTGAGGGGCGGCAGCGTCCTCAAGGTCGGACCGCGAGAGCTCCTTGAGTCGCTCATAGGCAGACTCCATGCTCCCAGGGCTTGCCTCCCGGTTCCAGCGGACAGTGTGCACATCGCCATTAAACGAAATCTGGTCAACCTCACTACGAACATGGCTTTGCCCGCTGCCCGCGGGGGAGAATCCACCCCTAGCAGGGAGGCTTTCACTGCCTCGGCCCAGCTCGGTCACGTAGGCCGCGGCAAAGCGTGTTCCGCTGCGACATGCGCCCCTCAGGCTGGCGAAGAACCCTTTAAGGCGGCCATCGGCGGCCAGCGTGTTGACCAGCAGGAGCGGCGCGATGACGAGGTCGCAACCGGCCAAGGAGTCCGTTTCAAGTTCAACGACATCAGAGCAAAGAGTCCTGACGCTCGTGCCTGGAGCTTGGTTAGCTCTGAGTGCGGCTAGAAGCCTCACGTCCTTATCAACCGCAACTGTCGAATGACCCAAGCTGGCAAGCCGCAGAGCAACACGGCCAGTTCCGGAGCCGAGTTCTGCCACGCAGCCCGTCGAGCCCTCAGCCAATGCGGTCCAGATTGGAAGGTCGCCCTCAAAACCGGAGTGTTCAACGCTGTGCCACATGGCGGCGGCCCCGGTCATACCACGCGCTCCACAAGGCCTTCGTCTGCAAGGGCGGATCTGAGTTCAAGCATTGCCGTATATGTGGGAAGTACCCAAAGTGATTCCTGCCGTGATTTGGCCAGCTGAGCCAACCCAGCCCGTGGCTCACTGATCGTTGCAATGCGATCCGCAGGCACGCCGGAATATCTAAAGCGCAGTGCTGCCTCAGATGCTCGTGTCCCTGAGCAGACAACCATCTCTATCTGATCGGCGATGTCCTCAAAATCTGCGTCCCAGATCCAAGAAACATCGCGGCCGTCGGCCACGCCGTCATTGAGGAGAAATTGGAGCGCGAGAGGTTCGGCTTCCGAGGCAAGCGCGCGAATGACCTCGTTCGCGCCCGTTGGGTTCTTGACGAGAAAGAGAGTGGCTTCTCGGTCGGAGATCGTGAAGGTTTCAGCCCGCCCAAATGAAGCCTTCGCCGAGCCGAACGCAGAGGCGACCACATCTGGTGGCACTCCGAGCGTTGCGGCTAGTGCCCACGCGCCAACAGCGTTATAGGCGTTGTAGACACCCGGGACACCCAACTCGACTGAATGTGTCCCCGAGGGCGAGGCGATTCTGAGTGAGGAGAACCTCGCTCCATGTAGAGTGATACCCGCTAGCGCGAACGTTGGTGTGGGGCGGGTCAATCCGCAGCTCGGACAGGCCCAATGTCCTAGATGTCCTAGAAGCACCGCGCTGTAGACCAGGGGCGTGCCGCATCGTCGGCAGCTTCCGGCATCCGCTGCGTGGGGGAGCTGCTTGAGCGCCAAGGTGGTGTCCTCAACGCCGAACCAAGTAACTGACGCCGCGGGAAGCTGCAGGCCCAACCAGGCGATGCCCGGGTCATCGGCACATAGAACAAAGTGCGTCCCGTCAGCCGCAAGCTGAACCGCCGCTTCGATCCAGCGGTCAAGTATCGCGTCCAGTTCCCCGTACCTGTCTAGCTGGTCTCTGAAGAGATTCCCGAGCAGAACAGCCTTCGGTTTGAGTTGAGGGGCAAGCTCTGGCAGCCAGAACTCATCGATCTCCAACAGTCCGAGTGTCTCTGGACCAGGGTTGGCATGGAGAAGTGCCGACGCAATCCCACCGGCCATATTGGCACCGGCTGAATTGTGGACGACCGTCAAACCCGATTGGCTTAGCGCCGCTTCGGCAAGCGCCGCGGTGGTGGTCTTCCCATTCGTCGCGGACACAAGGACGGTCCCTGCTCCCAACCGAATTGAAATACGGCTTAGGGCGGAAGGATCAAGCGCAAGCAGAACACGCCCTGGCACGGTTGTGCCGGCTCTCCCCAACGACCGCAGAAGCACTCCTACTGCTCGGGCAGCCGTGGAGGCCAGCCAGCCTCTCACGCCGAGGCGGGAAGCATTACGCGGCATGCGTCAGGCCTGACAGTGATTACCGCGGGAAGATCGCAGAGAGGGTCTCCATCGGCGTAGACCGTGAAGGGCCGATCGGCTTCGATCCGAACAGTCGCCCCGCGTCGGACCGTGACTTCGCGGGTGCTGATGTGTTTCCCCTTAAAGACGAGGGGCAGCAGGGCAAGAAAGCGAAGCCGGGAGTTCCCCTCGATGGTGACCACATCGAGTAATCCATCCTGCAAGTCGGCGTCGGGCGCGATGAACATTCCTCCTCCATAGGCCTTGGAATTGGCAACGATGACGCTGAAGCCGTTCAGCTCAATCGCATCCCCGTCGATCTCGATCTTGAAGTGCGCTTGCTTCCAGCTTATGAGGGCCCTAAGCGCCGCATACAGGTAGCTCAAGGCACCTGGAACCTTTGCCTCATTGGCGATTCGGTTGGCATCGGAGTCATAGCCGCAGGACGCGATGCAACAGAAAGGCGTTCCATTGCCTTCTCCCATATCTATGTGTCCGGCCTTGCCATCCAGAGCAATGGCTACAGCTGCCGCGGGATCGTTTGGAATTCCGAGCACTCTGGCCAGGTCATTGCCACGACCGCCAGGTAGTACTGCTAGTAGGCCTCCTGACTCGGCACATCCCGCTGCCACGGCCCCAACCAAGCCGTCGCCGCCTAGAGCAGCGGCAGTACGGCCCTGCTGAGCCGCGTCACGGGCAAGTTGGCGAGCATGGGGGAGGTCCCGCGTCTCGGTGATAGAGAAGTCCGCTCCCCGCTGAGTGAGCAGGCGTTCGATGTCCACAAGGACCTTGCTTGCGCGTCCACCGCCGGCGGAGGGATTGACGATCACGCTGATTGGGTTGGACATCGCCACTAAGGCTATCTGCGCGGGGAGCGGCGCCGCGGTGCCGCAGTGCGGGACACGGCAGGGGGGTCTGCCATGATCGGCCTGTGAACATGAGCCGATCGACCTTCGCCCCATTGGCCGCAGTAACGCTTGCTGCCCTTCTGACTGCTTGTGGGAGCAGCTCAACTGACTCTGGGACCACCACTGCCGCAGGCCAATGCTCGCAAGTTGCCGCGGCCCAGCCCCAACCAGGACGACAGCATCTAACGGCACCAACGGCCTCTCTGCCCAAGGGGAGCGTCTGGAACTTGAAGGTCGACACCAACTGTGGGAGCTTCGTCATCCAAGTCAAAAGCTCGCTCTCGCCTAAGGCCGCCGCCTCCGTTGTGGGGCTTGCTAAGAGTGGTTTTTATGATGCGCTTCCGATCCACCGAATCTCCCCTGGATTTGTAATTCAAGGTGGCGACCCAGCGACCAACGGAAGTGGGGGACCCGGGTATACGACTGTTGACACGCCCGCCAGCAACACCGCTTACTCCAGGGCAATCGTGGCAATGGCTAAAACTGGCGCTGACCCCGCGGGGGCCGCGGGGAGTCAGTTCTTCGTCGTAACTGGGGAGGCAGCGCAATTACCACCGGACTATGCGGTTCTCGGGGTAGTGGTCACCGGAATGGAAACCGTTGACAGGATTAGCGCCCAGCCAATTGACCCGGCGACCACACAGGGTGGCGGGCAGGCTGATGGCGCGCCGGCCAAGCCGATCGTGATCCAGAAGATCACGGTCACTCGCGTTAGTTAGAGATCAGCTCTTAGGCGAGCGGGCGCGCTGCTGGCGACGCCTGCCGAAGAAGACAAGTGCGCCGAGTGACGCGGCCAGAAGCAGGATGCCGTAGAGCAGGGCCGCTCCAAAGGTAACTCCGCCCAGTGGGAGTGCCACCAGCTCGATGATGCCAACGCTGATCGCAATCAGCGTGGCTACGAGAAGCACAATCGAGATTGGTCCGAAGATTCGGCGTGGTAGAGAAGCAGACTTGGTCGGCGCGACAATGCCCATCAGTCGCAGTAGGAACATCTGCCCGTTGGACGGAGCCTCACTGCCAAGCTTCTGCACGGCTTCCTTCAGATCGCCGGCACGGCGCTCGGCGAGGGCCAATGACGCGTCTGCCATCCGCTTGAGTGCCATGCGCTCCTGTGGGCGAGCGGCTGCGATGGCCTTCTGGAACCAGGCTCGGGATGAGTCCGCGTCATAGCGCTCGGCAGCTCTGGCTCCGAGGATCGCGTAGGCAGCTGACCGATACTTGGTCTCTGACTCAAGCTCCGCATCAGATCGGTTCTCAAGATCCTGCATTGCTGAAAGCGCGCTGCGCTGTTCAACCCTGATCTGTCGTTGCTTGGCCATTGGAGATCAGTCTACGGTGAGCCCGATCCGTTCGCAGGCAGACCTGACGGCAGTCCAATTTTGGGGGACCCTCTGGGCTAACACTCCGTCTTCGCCCGATTTTGCTCTAACGCTCGATAATCAATGTTATGTC
>WLNJ01000015.1 GCA_009699865.1 Actinomycetota bacterium | reverse complement strand
CTGAGTTAGCTCCAAGTAACTGCCGATCCCCAACCCGGCTACCACTGCGCCAGCCGTGATCAGGTTCACCGGCCACCGCGGGCGTGCTGTCAACGACCCAGCAAGAATCGCCCAAGCGGGAATCGACGCCATCAGGTTGCGCGTCAGCAGCAGCGAACGGTTGGGCTGCAGGCTGGACACGATCAGGCCCAACAGAGTGACAACCGCGAGCAACAGCACTAAAGCAACCCCAGGCCTTGGTCGGGGCAGCGGCCGGCCCGCTTTGGCGAGAGCGACTATGGCTGGGATCCCTGCCCTCAGCAGCCCGGCGAGGATCAGCCCGATGGCCAGCGCCCTAGGGATCTCACTCAGGCCAAGGAAGGGATGGCCGATGGACGCGCGGCCAAGCATGCGGCCCAAGGTCTCCACGCTAAGCGGTGCCTGATCTGCGATTCGGCGCGCCTCGTCACTGGCATGGCCAAATTGGGTCAGGAAGGATGGAACCCAAGCAACAAAGACAAGGCCTGCGGCGCCGACAGCTTGGCCCAACTGCCGGCGGGCCGTGGGGTGGGAGACGAATGCCCAAACAACTATTGCTCCGAGGGCGAACACGGTTGTGTAGTGCGTCAACGCTGCTGAGACGGCAAGGATTGAGAAGAAAACCCAATCGCGAGTCCTGCCCTCTGGTTGAGTTGCCTTCAGCACGGCAAGTGCAGATCCCGTCACCAGCAGCGCAGCTAGGGAGTAGGCGCGGGCCTCAGCGCCGTAGAACAGCAGGAAGGGACTGACGGCCACGATCGCCCCAGCGGCAAGTCCGGCAGGAGCGCCAAAGACCCGGCGGGCTAGGAGTGCGGTAACCGGAACGAGTGCTGTCCCCGCAAGAACGGAAGGGGCACGCATCCAAAGGTCTGCGGGGGGCATGTGTGCCGCACCCCACGACAAGGCAAAGCCCAACGGCGGGGTTTTCTCCTGGTGAATAACCGCGTTGAGCATGGACCCAAACGACCGGTGGTGGATCAGCTCGTAGAGGTAGAGCTCATCCCCAGCTGGGCTCTCCTTGGCTCCAATCAACCGGAGCGCGAAAGCCACGGCCGTGAAGAGGCCGATCAGCAGCCACCAGCGTCGATCTTGGGAAAGGGTCATCGCTTCCTCGCGGTGTCAGGCTGCCACTCGGTTGCCGTCACTGGGAGCAGGCCCTTCCAAGTCTGCGTCCAGACCGCCTTGAAGTGGGACTTCAAGTTGGGTGGCGGTCCAAGTGGTGGGCCAGTTCGTGGGCTAACAGGGCCGACGGTGAAGACTGTCTGGCCAATCCAGACGGCCTGCTCAAACGGCTTGGTCCCGACCTCACGTGTGATTTGCAGCTGCTTGCGCAGCTCGGGGCTTAGGTGCGCGGTGAGGTCAGTCGGTGGGCCATTGAAGTAGATGGACTCCAAGAGCGCATCCCCAGGCTTCCAACGCCCTTCGATCGCATGGGCGGCCGCCCGCATGTTGGGCCGGTTGAGATCTCGCAATGAGGTCACGCTGCCAAGCAGCAGGCCGATGGCCACCAGAAGGCTGACCACCAAGGCAAGGGCTTTGGGCTGCCTTGTCAGCAGAAGCCCGGCCAGAACTGCAATCGATGGGAGTGAACAGATTGCGTTGCGTGGCAGCAGCATGGAGTGATGGGGCCGCAGGCTGCCGATAATCAGTCCGACGATCGACGCGGTGGCGGTAAGTAGCAAGAGCCCATGAAGTGCGTTGGGCTTTGGGCGGTCGCCGCGGGCAGCCTGAACGGCCAAGCTAACCGTGGCTACCCCAACGCCGGTGAGGATCAACACCAAACCAGTCGTCCCAGGCACTTCCTGCAGCGTTACTGCCCTAAGTGACGACCAGACCGGATGGCCCACCAATGAGCGCGAGAGGACCTCCCAGACGCTGCTTAAGCCAAGTGGGGCGAGGGAGGCAACCCGACGGGCCTCATCGCCAGAGTGGCTCAGCTGAGTGAGGAACGACGGCAACCACGGCAGCAGGGCCAACGCGATCCCCCCACAGGAGAGCAGGATCGCCTTGCGTGCCTTGGGTCGTGCGGTCAGCACCCACACAATGCTCGCGGCAATCACAAAGACTGCTGTGTAGTGCGACAGGAACGCGGCCAAGGCCGCAAGACACCAAGCCATCCATGGGCCAGCCCCACTGCGCTCGTCCTCTGTTGCCCTCAGGAGTAGGACAAGGCTTGCGCAGGTGAAGCATGCTGCCAGGGCATATGAGCGCGACTCGATCCCGTAGAAGAGGAGGAAAGGGCTGACGGCAACAAGGGCAGCGGCCACCAGCCCAGCTGCCCGGCTGGCAGTCCTAGTGCCCAGCAGTGCCACGAGCGGCACAAGTGCGGTCCCTGCCAAGACTGATGGGGCTCTCATCCAAGTGTCAGCTGGCCCCAACCTGCTGCCTAGCCAGGAGAGAGCGAAGCCAAGCGGCGGAGTCTTTTCCTGATCGACGACGAGAGTCATCATTGACCCGAACGATCGGTTGTGGACCAGCGTGTACATCGTCAGTTCGTCGCCAGCAGGGCTCTCGCCAGAGCCATAGGCGCGGAGAGCAAAGCCCAACAGGGCGAGGGCGAAAACAGCCCCCCACCACAGGCGTGTGTTCTGCTTTGACGCTTCCACTCAGCGGACGCTAGCGGCACCCGCGCCCATGAGCACCCAGCGGGTGGACATTGACCGCCCGCCTGGGCGCCCTAGACGGCTAAGGCTGCTGGTCTGCTTAGGCTTCTTCGCGCAGCGAGCGGACGGTGCCGCTCTCTGCCAAACGGCGCAGGCCCTGCTCTTCAAGCTGACGGGCGCGCTCCGGGGTAACCCCAAGTTCGCGGCCTGTCTGAGCGAGGGTCGTTGGATCCTCGCCGGTCAGGCCGAACCTAAGCTCAAGCACGGTTCGCTCGCTGGCTGGCAGCGCGGACACGGCATCGCGTACAAGCAGCTTGCGGTCGTTGATCTCGGCCAGTTCGGAAGGCATTGGCCCATCTGAAGGGAGGAGGTCACCAAGTGTGGTGTCTCCGTCTTCGCCAATTCCAATGTCAAGGCTTGTTACGCCCATCGCTGCCTTGCGTGCCTCGAGGATCTCCTCGATTGGCAGATCAGTGGTCTCAGCCAGCTCAGCATCGGTTGGATCGCGGCCCAAAAGGGCTGCCATCTCACGCTCTGCACGGGCGATCGCCCGCATCCGCTGGTTGACATGTACGGGTAGGCGGATCGTGCGAGCCGAGTTCTCAAGACCACGCTGGATTGCCTGGCGGATCCACAGGGTGCCGTATGTGGAGAACTTGAATCCCTTGCGGTAGTCGAACTTCTCAACTGCGCGGATCAGGCCGAGCATGCCTTCCTGGACAAGGTCAGTCATGTCAAGGCCATGGCCCTGGTAGCGGCGGGCAACAGAGACAACAAGGCGGAGGTTTGAGTTGATCATCCGCTCCTTGGCTGCCAGGTCGCCTCGCTCGATGCCCATTGAGAGCTCGACTTCCTGCTCCTTGGTGAGGAGGGGATAGGCGCGGCTGAGCTGAAGGAGTTGTCCGAGTGCGTCAGCTGCTGGGTCTGTTGAGACCGAAGACTTCTTCTTTTCCTGGTGGCGCGATACGCGCAACTGGGCACGTGTGGTGTCGGCACCTGAAGGGCGTCGGGCTGCTGGGCGACGGGCAGTCAACTTCTCGGCGCGGGCAGGTGTGCCCGACGAAGTGTGGCTGCGTGGCTTCTTGTTTGGTTTCTTATCAGCTGACATTGGTTTCCTCATTCTAAGTAAGTGATTGGCGGAAGTCAAGGTTTACGGGCGGTTAAGTGACCGGTCTCACTCTCCAAGGCTCTTTGTGTCGCCAAGAGCCTCGATTGGTGTCATCCTTGGTACGTGCGGTACACCTCAAATAGACCGTTTCTGTTCACACTGCTTGGCACGATGGCGCTGCTGTCTGTGATCGGGTCCATGGCGCTGCGTTCTCCTTCTGTCTCAGTCGGGGCGGGGTTTGTAAAGCTGACAACCATCGGTTCATTTAATGGTCCACTGGCAGTTGTGCAGCCTCCCGGAGACAACCATCGTCTCCTTGTTGTTGAACACACCGGCAGAGCCAAAGTATTGGTCGACGGTAAAGCCCAGATAACGCCGTTCATCGATCTCTCCACTCAAGTTTCATGCTGCGGTGAACGCGGCCTACTCGGGTTTGCCTTCGCTCCCGACTACGCAACCAGCGGTCTCTTCTACGTTGACTTCACTGACACCAATGGCGATACCCGCATCTACGAGTACCACCGCTCAGCCACTTCAGCCAACCGCGCGGACCCCTCCAGTGGAAGGCTCGTCCTCACTCAGGCACAACCCGAGCCCAACCACAATGGCGGCCAGATTCTCTTCGGGCCCGACAAGATGCTCTACATCGGGCTTGGTGACGGAGGATCGGCTTACGACCCCCACGGGGTCTTTGGCAACGGCCAAAACCTCGGCACATGGCTAGGCAAGATCCTCCGCATCAACCCCAAGCAGAGTGGCAGCGATCCATACACAGTCCCAGCAAGCAACCCCTTCGTCGGAAGGCCTGGGGCCAAGCCAGAGATCTGGGCATACGGGTTGAGGAACCCTTGGCGATTCTCATTCGACCGCCGATCAGGCGGCCTTGTAATCGGTGACGTTGGACAGGACACCAGAGAGGAAGTCGATTGGTCACCCGCGCCAACCAGCGGCCGCGGCCTCAACTTCGGCTGGCGAGTGTGGGAAGGAACTCGCGCGATGTTCCCTCATGAAACAGCGAGCGGACCCGTCTTCCCCGTGGCCGAATACCAACACAGAGCCGGAGCTTGCTCAATCACAGGCGGGTATGTAATCCGCGACACCCGCCTGAAGCGAATTTACGGCAGGTACATCTACGGCGACTTCTGCACCGGCCAGATCTCCACCCTCGGCCTGCGGGCTGGAAGGCTCGCCGCTGTTACTTACGGAGCGCTCTCAATCAAGGTCGCACAACTGAGCTCATTTGGACAGGACAACTCCGGGCGGCTCTACCTCACCTCCCTTGCCGGAAGGGTATACAGGCTCGACCCGGCTTAGTAGGCTGAAGTCCGTGAGGTTGGACATCCACGGAACCGCCGATGTGATTGGCGTTCAAGCCGACAATCCCGGCTGGCTGACACTGGATGGCACCAACACTTGGATCGTTGGAACAGGCGACGTTTGGGTAGTTGACCCAGGACCGGAACTTCCAAACCATGTTGCAGCCGTAGCGCAGGCCGTAAGTGAACGCGGCTCACTGGCAGGCATCGCACTAACCCACGGACACGGGGATCACTCTGACGCTGTCCCACTGCTGCTTGAACACGCGGGCTTCGTGCCGATTATCTCCGGGCTCTCAGGCGCAGGCGCGGGAGATTCCGCAGGCGAGCTGGAGGTCATCTCACTCCCAGGCCATTCAGCCGACCACCTTGCCTTTGCCTTCGGGGACATTGTCTTTACAGGCGACGCGATCTTTGCTGACAGCAGCGTCTTCGTAGCCCCAGGCACAGGCTCAATGGCCGGCTACCTAGCAGGCCTCCACGGGCTAATCGACCGAGACCCACGCGTCCTCGCACCTGGACACGGGCCACTAGTCCACCCGCCCGCAGAGCGACTGCAGGAACAGATTGACCACAGACTCGACCGGGAACGACGACTGATCGAAGCGATCGCCTCAGGCCACACATCAATTGACGCAATGCTGGAAACAGTCTGGGACGACGTACCCGAAATGCTTTTGCCAGCCGCGACCGTCACGCTCGCAGCCCACTTGGACAAACTCGAAGAGGAAGAGCGCCTCCCTGCGGATGTCGAAAGACCTGACATTCCAGAGTGGGTGGTGTAGCCTCGCAATCAATGGTGGTAGAGGAGAAGGTCACTTTCTGCCGTATCTGCGAGTCCCTCTGTGGGTTGGTCGCGACGGTTGAGGACGGGCAGGTAACCAAGCTCCGGCCCGATAAGGACCATCCGCTCTCACTTGGCTACGCGTGCCCCAAGGGCATTGCGATGACCGACCTGCAGAACGACACTGACCGCGTTCTTCACCCGCTCCGCAAGAACGCCGACGGCGAGTTTGAACGCGTGACATGGAAGGAAGCACTCGACGAGATCAGCACCCGCCTGCGCGCAGTGCGCGACACAACAGGCCCCGAGTCAATCGGCTGGTACATGGGCAACCCCGGGGCTTTCTCCTACTCGCACACCATTTGGGTCAAGGGCTTCCTCGATGCAATCGGCTCGCCGCACTACTACTCCGCTGGCTCCCAGGACGTCAACAACCGCTTTGCCGCCAGCGCCTTGCTCTACGGCTCACCACTGGTGGTGCCAATTCCAGACTTGCGGCGGACCAAGCACCTGCTGATCGTTGGCGCCAACCCTCTCGTCAGCCACGGCAGCGTGCTCACAGCCCACCGCATCCGCGACCAGCTGATGGACATCACCAAGCGGGGCGGCAAGGTTGTTGTCGTAGACCCCCGCCGCAGCGAGACCGCCAAGGCATTCGAACACGTTGCCATCAACCCAGACGGTGACGCGTGGATGCTGCTCTCGATGCTCAACGTGATCTTCTCCGAGGGGCTTGAGGACACCGCCGCGATCCAAGCCCAATCACAAGGAGTAGAGCTACTCCGTGATGCTGCGGCCGGATACCCACCTGAGGCCACGGAGGAACGCACGGGTATTACCCCAGACACATTGCGCCAGATGGCACGCGAGCTTGCCACTGCCGAATCCGCTGCTGTCTATGGCCGGACTGGGTCATGCCTTGGGCGCAGAGGAACCTTGGTTTCGTTCCTGCTCGACGCACTCAACATCGTCACGGGCAACCTCGACAGCCCCGGCGGCGCAGTCTTTGGCCGACCACCAGTCGCGCTTGACGAGGTCGCTGACCGCTTTGGCCTTGCCACCTACGGTTCGACCAGATCACGAATTGGCAACTTCCCCGATGTTCTGGGCAACCTGCCCGCCACGCTCCTCGCGCAGGAGATGGAGACACCGGGCAAACGGCAAATCCGCGCAATGTTTGTCAGTGCGGGCAACCCAGTGCTCTCGGTTCCAGATGGCAACTCACTTGAGCGCGCACTTGACAAGCTCGACCTGATGGTCTCGCTGGACTTCTATGTCAACGAGACCAACAAGCACGCGGACTTTGTCCTCCCGGCAACAACCTTCCTAGAGCGAGACGACCTGCCCATCGCGTTCCTTGGATTCCACTCCAAACCATTTGTCAACTACACCCACAAGGTTGTTGAGCCAGCCGGTGAGGCACGCGAAGAGTGGGAGATCATCGAAGACCTCGCCAAAGCACTCGGTGTTACACCCTCAAGCGTTCCCCCAATCCGCTGGCTTGGGAAGCTGGGAATCAAGATCAGCCCACAGCGACTGGCTGACATTCTGGTCCGCACCAGTGGCGATGGCGACCTGTTCGGCCTGCGTCGCAAGGGGCTTAACCTGAAGAAGATCGCCGCGCAACCACATGGGATTGTCCTGGCTGAGCATGTGGCCACGGGTGAGCTTGGGACCAAGCTGCGCCACAAGGACGGCAAAGTTCACCTTGGGCCACCTGAGATCGCCGGCGAACTTGAGCGCATCAAGACCGCAGCGTTTGAGGCCAGTGATGAACGGCCATTGCAGCTGATTGGCCTGCGGGAGCTGAGGTCCCACAACTCGTGGATGCACAACTCGGAGATCCTCACCCGCGGCGGACGCAGCCAGCCGCTCCACATGAACCCGCTTGACGCAGCACGGTTTGGCGTTGGGGAAGGCGCCCGGGTCAAGCTTGCATCCAAGAGTGGCGAGGTTGAAGTCCCTGTGACCCTGACCGAGGACCTTGTTGAGGGAACAGTTGCCCTAGCCCACGGATGGGGCCACAAGGGTGGCTGGCAGACCGCCAACGGCCTTGGTGGTGTGAATGTCAATGTGTTGGCCCCATCGGGCGCAGAAGACATTGAGCCGCTTGCGGGAATGGCCTTCCTGAACGGAATTGCCGTGAGTGTTGAACTGGTCTCAGCCGGGTCGCCAGCAGCCGCGTCGGTCTCTGAGTCGGTCACCGCAGCACCCCAGCGGGACTGAGCCGCAGGCCCCTCGCGGGGTAACCTCGGTCTGTGATTGCAACCACGACAGCCGTCGGCCTGCCGATCGCGTTCTTCGCGGGGCTGTTTAGCTTCTTCTCACCATGCGTTCTTCCCGTGGTGCCCGGCTACCTCAGTGTCGTCGCAGGTGTCACACCCGCTGACCTAGATGAGGCAAGTACCCGCCGCGTTGTCGTGCCCAGCCTGATCTTCATCGGGTCCTTCTCAAGCGTCTACATCCTCTTGGGCCTTGGGGCTACTGCTGCCAGTGGCTGGCTGACCAGCAACCAGCGGACGCTGCAGATTGTCTCGGGCATTCTCGTGATTGCCATGGGCTTGCTGTTCGCCCTTAGCCCGTTCATTCCACAGTTGGCAAGGGAGTGGCACCCGGGTGGACTGGCCGAGCGGGCCGGCAAGGGAGGGCCAGTGATTGTGGGCTTTGCGTTCGCGATCGCCTGGACTCCCTGCATTGGCCCAACACTTGGCGCGATCCTCACGTTGGCAGCCCAGTCTGACTCCACTGCGCGAGGCGGGCTCTTGCTCGCTTTCTACTCACTTGGTCTTGGAGTTCCGTTCCTGCTGACTGCACTTGCCTTCGGGAAGATGTCGAGTGCTTTTGCAGTCGTCAAGCGCCATTACGGTGTGATTGTCGTCAGCGGGGGTCTCTTCCTGATCATCTTGGGCGTGACAATTCTCACCGGTCAGCTGTTCGTTTTCAGCCAGTGGATTCAGGGGTGGCTGCCCGACGTTCCCAACTGGTTGCATGACACTTTCGGGCTGCCTGTCTAAGCGTCTGGTTTTTGATCTAGGAAGCGGGAACTCCCGTAGACCCCATTGATGACACTTCTATCTCCTACCCATCCACTAGGACTTCGGCTTGATTCAAGTGGTAGTCTGGGAAAACCGGCGCTCGAGGGCGTCGACGAACCGCCCCATTTGAACAGGACTTGACCTCGATGACCTTCCTCCAGACAGCCGGCCTTGGCGCTATCGCAGGCCTCACAATCTTTATCGGACTGCCCCTTGGCCGAGTTCAGGGAATCAGCAGCCGTGTCCGACTCTCGCTGGCAATGT
Organism: Actinomycetota bacterium; assembly: GCA_009699865.1. Taxonomy (GTDB): domain Bacteria; phylum Actinomycetota; class Thermoleophilia; order Solirubrobacterales; family Solirubrobacteraceae; genus WLNJ01. Next base: position 28,493 of record WLNJ01000015.1, on the reverse strand, counting down.
TCTCCGTGGGCGTTCTCGCCTTCCTTTTCGTCGATGTCATGGGACAAGGCTTCGGAATCGTTGAGACCTCCGTCGAGGCCGTCCGTGATGACCACGGCCAGCTCGGCAAAGCAGTTCTCTACGTCTTCCTACTTGGAGGTGGCTTCCTGATTGGCAGCGCCGGACTTGGTTGGCTTGATGCCCGGATGCGGTCTAAGGCGAAGCCACCGCTTGCGCCTATTGCCGGGGGAGAGGCTGCCGCCACTCTCAGCCCTAGTGAGACAAGCGCGTACGTGGATGAGGCGGAGCTTGCCCGCAAGAAGACACTCCGCACAGGGCTGATGATTGCCACAGCGATCGGCATTCATAACCTTGGCGAGGGCCTTGCCATTGGCGTTTCAGCCCGAAGCGGCGCCCTGTCACTGGCAACAGTCCTCGTGGTTGGCTTTGCCCTCCACAACGCCACTGAAGGGTTTGGAATCGTTGGCCCGCTCGGCAACGTGCGCCCAACGTGGCGCTGGCTTGGCCTTGCCGGTCTGATCGCCGGGAGCCCAACACTTCTGGGCGCGATCATCGGCTGGAACATCCAACTCGAAGGACTTGAAGTTGCCTGCTATGCCCTTGCTGGCGGAGCGATCCTCTACGTGATCGGCGAGATCTGGCACGCAATGCGCCGGCTTGGACACCGTGAGCTTGGCCTATTGATGCTGGCCGTTGGATTCATGGTTGGTGTTCTCACCGACCTTGTTGTTGTCTACGGCAGTGCCTGAGGCTCTTAGGAACTAGCGCGTTCGTCGGCCTCAGCCCGACGAATCACATCCGCTGCCCTGCTGCCAACAAAGCGCTCAGTCAGTGGCTGAGTGAAGCCTCGGAGTCTTGCCATACCGCGGACCCAGTCCGGATAGGCCACAACCCGACCGCGTTTCTCAATCCCATCGGCAAGCCGTTGGATTGCAGGTTCAAGCGGATACACCTTGGCGATTATCTTGGGCATCTCTGCCCGTAAAGCGGTCGCTAACGGTCGGTCGAGAGCGTTGCTAACCATGTCCGTGTCTATGAAGCTGAAGTAGCCACAGCCAACCGTGGCCCCAGTGCCTGCAAGTTCCTGACGGAGGACATTTGCCAGCGCCTCAACTCCGGCCTTGGAGGCGGCATACGAACCCAGCGAGGGAGCATGGCTGACGGCTGCCGCAGAGGCAATCGGAAGCAAGTGCCCTTTACGAGCGATGACATGGCCGATAGTGGCCTGGAGTGTGTTGAAAACGCCGATCAGGTTGACACCAATAACACGGTCAAACTCCTCTGCTGGGAGGTTCTGAAGTGAGCCTGCAGATTCAACGCCCGCGTTGGCAACCACCACGTCAATTCCGCCAAGCTCAGCGACTGTCCTGTCTACTGCCGCTGCGAGTGCAACACGGTCACGAACATCGGCCTCGCAAACGATCACATCGACCCCATGGGTGGCGCGGATCTCATCAGCTACTGCCTCCATCAGTTCAGGCTCAATGCCCACGAGCGAAAGCCTTGCTCCCCGGCGGGCAACCTCGTAGGCAAGGCCTGCCCCAATGCCACGGGCAGCACCCGTGATTAGGACTGTGCGGCCGCGGAGGTCAAGTCGTTCACTCATGGCGCGGGACCTTAGTGACAGCAGTTAGAGAACGGAGATTGAATCGCGTTCAAAGAGGGGAAGTGCAGGCTGGAACGTGGCCGGTCTGCCGTTGATGACCCAGACGGTGTCCTTTGGCTTTGTAATCCCAAGTGCTTCAGCGAGATCACCCAGTGACCACGCGGTGTGGACAGTCAGCCGCTCACCGGTCATCACACGAACTTTGGGCGCCCGGTCGCGGAATGCGCCAAGGGCATCGGAACTATCAATGTCCTCAAGGCCCTCCAGGTTGGGGTCAACTAGCTCCACCTCAGGGTCACAGAGAAGGTCATGTCGGCTGAGAGCGGTGTGGTTAAGGGCAGCGATCGCTGCTCGTGGCGAGCGTTCACCCGCGGAGTACATCTCGCTGACACGCTCAGACAGTGAGGTTGGCCAGACACTTGGGAAGGGACTGACGCGCTCATCTGAAGGCTCGTTGATGGTCAGCACGCAATCGAGGCTGGCCCGGTCAAGTAGTGCGCGCAATAGGGCGGGGTGGAGGAGTGGCATATCGCACGGGATCATCACCAACAGGTCAACCCGGTCCCTTGCGGAAGCCAGACAGGACACAAGGCCACTAAGGGGACCCATGTCATTGTCACTGTCGGCGAGGGCGGTCGCAGCAGAAGGAACATCTCGGGGCTTGTGCATCCGAACGCCCATCGAGTAGAGGATGGGAGCGCCACCCAAGGCACGCTCCAGTGTCCCCACCGCGCGGGAGCCAAGCGATGACCCGCCAAGCAGCCGTTCAGCTTTGGGTGGGCCATCACCCATCCGTGAGCCCATGCCCCCAGCGATGACAGCCCCAGCAGCTGACAGGGCACGGGCCTGTGGGGTTGCCGAGTCAGACACGGATCAGACGGTGTCGTATCCGGGCTCGCCAGGCAGAAGAACGCGGGCGATTTCGCCGACCATCTCGATGCGTGGCACGACGGGTTCAACTGTGAGCGAAGCAGCGTGGGCAGTCAGTGCCCGTGCGTTGGGGAAAGCGCTGATCTGTTCAAGATGTTTGATGGTCGGGAAGACAAGCAGCAATTCGCCCGCCTGCTGGGCAGCCAGGGCCGATGCGGGTGTTTCCCAGCGGAGGTCAACGCACTCTTCTCCGTCAACCTTGGGCTCGGCTCCGTCTGGAAGGTGAGCAAGGAAGAACCAAGTATCGAAGCGAATCTTCACTTCGCGCGGGGTGATCCACCTTGAATAGGGCACAAGATCGGCCGGGTCACCAAGGTCAACTGCGGCTTCCTCAAGTACCTCCCGAACCGCAGCTTTACGGAGTGAATCCTCACCAGTGCCTTCATCCCTGTCAACAGCGCCGCCGGGGAAGACCCATGCCCCACCCATGAAGCGCGCGTTGGGGTTGCGCTTAACCAGCAGAACCTCAAGGCCTGTGTCACCGCCACGCATGACGATCACTGTTGAGGCTTGGCGAGGCTCTGCTACCACCCCGTCGTTGAGTTCCTCACCCGGGGCCGGTATTTGACTCTCGCTCACAACCCGCAGACTACCTTGACCCCCTAACCTCTGTGGCATGAGCGACACAGAGACAGAGCTTTGGATGTGCGAGGCATGCGGGTTCATTTATGACCCTGCTGAGGGTGATCCTGATGGGGGAATCCCTGCTGGAACACCATTCTCTGCGGTTCCGGACACTTGGTTCTGCCCAGTGTGCGGTGCGCGCAAGAGCGACTTCGTTCCTTACACGAGCTGAAGCGTTCCCCCCGCGCCAGGAGGTCCGCGAGGGGAGCCGCAACTTTTCCAAACCAAACGGGTTTTAATGATCGGGCCAGTCCCCGTTCTATCCAAGACCCCGGTTCCGGTGGCTGGCCCATTTTTCTTCCCCGGCCCCAATTACGGTGGCCCAGTTGAAACTACGCAACTCAGTTGGCCGGTGCGCCAGTACCCGACTACTAATTGAGCAAGCGTGCCCGGAGGCTGTCCGACGCGCCCTCAGCGCTCGCATCCGAGATAGCCATTGCGGTTATCGCGACTAGCTCGTCGAGTTCGCCGTCGGTGATGCCAAGCGGCGGCATCAGAACAACAACATCGCCAAGTGGGCGGATGATCGCGCCTCTAAGACGCGCGGCAAGCGTCACGAGATGGCCGGTGCGGCGAGCAGGGTCAAAGCCCTCGATTTCGATTCCACACATCAGTCCGCGCTGGCGAAGCTCACCAACGTGGGGCAGAGGGCGGACTTTGTCATCAAGCAGGGCTGTCAGCCGCTCGGCCAGCTGTTGAACCCGAGTGATGGTGCCCTCGCGCTCAAAGATCGCCAAGTTGGCCAGCGCAGCCGCACAGGCCAGTGGGTTACCCGTATAGGTGTGACCGTGGAAGAAGGTCCGGTAGTCAGTGTGGTCACCCAGAAAGCCTGAGTAGATCTCCTCCGTAGCCATCGTTGCTGCCAATGGCAAGTAGCCACCGGTGAGGCCCTTTGCCAGGCACATCAGGTCAGGGCTAACACCCTCGTGTTCACAGGCAAACATTCGGCCGGTGCGGCCAAAGCCTGTGGCCACCTCATCGGCAATCAGCAGAACGCCGTGGCGGTCGCACAATTCACGGACCGCCTTCAGATAACCGTCAGGCTGCAAGAGCATTCCAGCGGCGCCCTGAACGAGGGGTTCGAGGATCACTGCCGCGACTTCCCCTTGCGCAGCAGCAACCACGCGCTCAAGGTCAGCGATGTCACCAGGCTCGGCTTCGAGGGTCTCAAACAGGAGTGGGCGGTAGGTGGCGTGGAAGAGATCCATTCCACCAACTGACACGGAGCCGATCGTGTCGCCGTGGTACGCCTCGCGCATCTTCACGAACTTGGTGCGCTCAGGGTGGCCGTTCTGGGCCTGGAACTGGAAGGCCATCTTGAGGGCGATCTCCACTGCTGTAGATCCACTGTCTGAGTAGAAGACTCGTGTCAACCCAGCGGGGGTGATCTGCGCGAGCTTGCCGGCCAGCTCAATCGCTGTGGGGTGGGACAGACCGAGCATTGTGGTGTGAGCAACCCGGCCCAGCTGTTCGAGCACAGCAGCGTCAATCTCCGGTTGGCGATGGCCGTGGACAGTGCACCAGAGCGACGACACACCATCGAGGTAAGCGTTGCCATCTGTGTCGTAGAGGCGAGCACCGTCGCCGCGTTCTATGACAAGCGGCGGCTCGTCACCCTCCCAACCTTGCTGCTGGGTGAATGGATGCCACAGGTGGGCGTGGTCAAGGGCTCTGAGTTCGTCGGTATTCACGTCGCTGGCGACGTTATCCCTAGGAGTGCGCTGAAGCGAGGTGTTTTTGCGCTGATTGCGCGGTCAACCAGCGAGAATCTCGGTAAGCGGAAGCTGGTTACCCGCCTGTGCAAACCCGGCGTGGGTGATGTCGGTGACTGCTGGGAGCGTCGCGACCGTCACATTGCCCAACTGGGCAACCGTCTTGAGGTTGTCGGACTCAATGGCGGACGGTGCTTCTGGCCAAGGGCCAAACACAACTGCCCTGACATCCAGTCCTCGCGAGCGGGCGGCTTCAAGTGTGAGCAGACAGTGGCTGATCGTCCCAAGGCCAGGTCGGGCAGCAATCACAATTGGGAAACCAAGGGCAACGGCAAGGTCGGCGACTGAGTCAGACCGAGTGATGGGAACCAGCAAGCCGCCGATGCCCTCAACCAGGAGGGTCCCGTCCTGCTGAGTGGAGAGGTCACGTAGGTCTTGAGCAATCGCCCGCACATCGATGTCAGCGCCCGCTTGCTCGGCCGCTAGGTGTGGGGACATGGCTGGGCCAAAGCGCACAGGTGAGATTGACTCAGCGGCCTCAGCACCGCCGACTGCCACGGAGAGCAAGTCATGGTCTAGCCATGGGCCATTCGTCGCCCCGTCGTCCACCCCGGTGAGCAGGGGCTTGCGCACCACCACGTCAATGCTGTTGGCGACCATCGCGGCTGCGATTGCCGCTGTCACATAAGACTTACCCGACCCGGTGTCGGTGCCGGTGATGAAGAGACCGGGGACGCGCGAAGTCACGCGGCGCGACGGAAGTCGGATGGTGCTTCGACCTCCAGGTCAAACAGTTTCGGACCGCGACTAGCCCGGATTGGCTGACCATCGTCACCGGGCGCTCGACTCTCGGCAACTGGAACAGCGCGGCCGCGTTCCTCTGGGCGCGCTGCACGAAGACCAGAGTGCTCGCACGCGCGGGTGATTGTCACCGCAGCAGCCTTGAGCTCCGCTGCCGTATGGGTTGCCATCACGCTGATCCGCAAGCGCGCAGTGCCCTCGGGCACGGTAGGCGGCCGGATTGCCTGCGCGTACAGGCCCCGCGCCAGAGCTTCCTCACAGAGGTCAACAGCGTTGGCGGCCGAGCCGACAATGAGCGGAATGATTGGCGTTGGCTGGTCCTCAATGTCAAAGCCCTCGGAGCGCAGCGCTTCCCGCATCACCTTGGAGTTGGCTGTGAGGCGCTCAACTCGCTTGGGCTCCTCCTCGATGATCGCCAGCGCTTCCATCGCGGCCGCAATAGCGGGAGGTGGGGGAGCCGTTGAGAAAATCAGTGTGCGTGCCTGGTTGGTGAGCCAATCAGACATTTCTGCCGAGCAGGCGGCATAAGCGCCATAGGACCCAAGGGCCTTGCCGAGCGTCCCCACGACAACATCAACTTCTCCGGTCAGGCCAGCGGCTGCGACAGCCCCACGGCCCCCGGGCCCGAGGACACCAGTTGCGTGAGCCTCATCAACGATTGTGCGAGCACCAAGCCTCTGCGCGATCTCAACAATTCCCTCAAGTGGAGCAACATCCCCGTCCATTGAGAAAACTGAGTCAGTGACGATTACGGCAGGGCGGCCAGCAGCCTTCCCCATGGCCCATTCAAGGTGGTCAAGGTCAGCGTGCTTGTAGACAACGGTCTCAGCGCCCGCGAGCTTGCACCCGTCAATCAGTGAGGCATGGTTGAGCTCATCAGAGAGAACAACACCCCCAGCCTGCGCCAGCGCTGCGATCACACCAGTGTTGGCCAAGTAGCCGGATCCGAACAGGAGAGCGGACTCTGTGCCCTCAAACTCAGCCAGGCGATCCTCCAAACGACGGTGAACGGTCATCGTGCCGCTCACAAGTCGCGAAGCGCCGGCACCCACACCCCAGCGCATTGCTGCGTCGGCAGCAGCCTCGCGCACCCGTGGATGGTCAGCAAGGCCAAGGTAATTGTTGGAACACAGCAGCAAAGCGGGACGGCCATCCACAATGACCCGTGGGCCTTGTGGTCCACTGATCAAACGCGTGCGCCGGTGGAGCCCCCGGTCACGCAGTTCTGCAAGGCGCTCCGACAGCAGGCTCATCGGTCTACTCAGGCAGCCTTGTGGGCAGCTTGACGTTCGCGAGTGTCACGGCCCTGCCCCGCATTGGGTGCGCCATCAGGCCGTGGTGGAACCTTCCGCTTGCGCTCAAACTTGAGCTGGGAGGCTGGATCCCACATACGGATCTCAAACGCTTCAGTTCCATCAGTTGGAACGGCTGCGTTGATGACATCACCGATCACATCGGGCGTGTCGCCGTCGAGCCAACCCGAGCGATTGTCAGGTCGTGGATTGGCACCGTTGTCATCCTGACGGGCCACGTTGAGGCCAAGGTCTTCAAACATTGCCCTGTCCTGCTCTGGTGTGTTGCCAAGGGTGGTGAGGAAGTTCCCCATCATCACACCGTTGATTCCAGCCTTGACTGCGAGTGGCTGAAGGTCAGCGATGTTCTCAACGCGACCACCACAAAGGCGGAAGAGCGCCTCGGGCATGATCAACCGGAAAATGGCAATCCACTTGACAGCTTCGATTGGCTCCATGTAGTCACGGTCACCAAACTTCGTTCCAGGCCGTGGGTTGAGCAAGTTGATTGGCACGGACGTGGGGTTGATCTCCGCAAGCTGGAAGGCCATTTCAACCCGCTGCTCCCTTGATTCGCCCAAGTTGAGGATGCCCCCAACACAGGTTTCAAGACCGGCTTCCTTGACGGCATCAATTGTGCGCAGACGGCCTTCGTAGCGAACTGTTGATGACACCTCTGGGTAGTAGCTCTCCGCGGTTTCAACGTTGTGATGAACGCGTTGAATACCAGCTTCCTTAAGTGCTATTGCCCGTGTTGGCGACATGTGGCCGATTGACACGCAGCGCTTGAGGTTTGTTTCGCTGGCGACAAGGCGGGCGCCTTCAAGGACCTTCTCGAAGTCCCGCTTGGAAAGGCCTTGGCCTTGGGTGACCATGCAGAACCTGTGGGCGCCGGCAGCTTCAGCAGCACGTGCGTGCTCCAAGATCTGCTCCGGTTCCATCATCGCGTGCAGTGGTGTGTCCGCATCCGCATACCGGGACTGGGCGCAGAACCCACAATCCTCAGCGCAACCGCCGGACTTTGCGTTCACCAACGAACACATGTCAGTTGAGTCACCGAAGTTCTCAAGCCTGGCCTTCCAAGCCCTTTCAATTAGGGCTTCGACGTCGGCAAGCTCCTCAAGCTCTCCAAGCTGAAGTGCTTCCTCACGGGTAATCAGCGACGGCATGTTGGTTGGTCCTCTCTAGACGGCATAGGTTCGAACGGCGGCAGGCATGAAAACTACGCACGCAAGCGGACGTTTCCCCAATGCAAATCAGGCTGGAGAGGCTGGCGCGGGGAGAGGACTCAGGCGAGGCTGACGTAACCGCTGATCCACAGGTGACGTGGGCGCAGCTTGGTTGCTACGCCGTCGCGGCCTGGGATTGGTGTTGAGGTATTGCCCTCAACTGTGCGGACGTTCTTTGCATCAGACCTGACTACGAGACCGGTGTGGTCACAGAAGTCACGCTTACGGTTACAGCCATAAGCGACAATGTCGCCTGCGGCTGGGGTGAAGTTCTTATAGGCGGTGGTGCCAATGTCGCGCCAACGGTGGTGGGCTTTGGCCCAAGCAACAATGCCTGCGACAGGGGGTGTAAGAGGCATTGCTCGCACACCTGCCATGCGCCACATTGAGCTGGCAAAGATTGCGCACCAAGCCCAACGCTGCTTGCAACTCTCAGTCGTGCCAAGAGCGCAGATCAGCTTGCTGCGGTTACTGCTGTGCTTGTCCTCAAGTGTGGGAGCGCCCATGTATGCGTTGGCGATGCGGAGGACGTTCGCGCGGAGCGCAGCGAGACTATTAGCGGCCGTTGTCGCAATCGGGATCTGTCCGAGCAGGCGCTCAGTTTGAAGCGGTGACCTTGCGGCGAACTGGACGAGCAGCATTGCGCTGGTCACTGGTGGCCCAACCAAGAGGTCGGCGCCAACACCAGTCACTACGGGTGGAACGTCTCCCGGGCTGGTCCCACCATCGTCTGTCTTGTGGGCAACACGGGGAATATGGAATGAGGTCTGGCTACCTTGCAGGAAGCCAGGACTGGAAGGCTCAATCGCAAGGCGATGCTGGGCTGCGCCCGCGGGCACGGCCAAGCTGGCTGTGGCTACCAAGGCTGCCACTAGCAGCCCCGCGAACCTTGAAAGTGTCGTCTTTACAGCGATAACGGTCTAAAGGCTACCGGGCTGGTGGGCCAGTTGTGGAAGATGCAGCACTGATGGCCTTTACGGCCCATGAACGCAGGGAATCAGTTCAATTGCCCATAAAACGAGCATCACGGCGTTCAGCGAAGGCTGCAACACCCTCACGGAAGTCACCAGATGAGAAACATGCTCGCCTGAGAGCAAGGAGTTCCTCTTCAACCTTGGGGTCCAATTCGCCAGCAGCTGACTCAAGCTCACGCAGAATCCGCTTGTTGCCACTAATGGAGAGTGGTGCATTGTTGGCCAACTCAACGGCCATCGCATAAGCCTGGTCGGCAACAGTTCCCTCAGGGCAGATCTCATTGATCAAGCCCCAGTGAAGTGCTGTCTGGGCGTCAATCCTGCGACCTAGGAGGAACAGCTCCCTAGTCCTCGGCACGCCGACAGCGTCAATGAAGCGTCGCAGCCCAGTGTGGGAATAGACAAGACCAAGCTTGGCTGGGGGCATCCCGAACTTGGCACTTGGTTCCGCAATTCTCAGATCACACGCGAGAGCAATCTCCAACCCGCCACCTATCGCATGGCCACTGATCGCAGCGACAATTGGAATCTCACAACGGTCAAGGCCTTCCAATGCTGACGCGAACGGATGGGCAATCAGCTTCTCGGCTTCCTCAGCAAAGACAGCCTCGGGAATGTCACCAATGTCATAGCCAGCGGAGAAGATCGGACCCTCCCCAGTGAGGATCAAGCAGCGCGCATCAATATCTACAAGGTCATTGGCAAGCGAGTCAAGGATTGGATGATCAAGCGCATTGCGCTTGCCCGGATTGCTGATCGTCAGCCTTACAACCCCATGATCGAGGTCTTCGCGGGTTACCTGGCCAGCCAAGATCAGTCCAGCACTACAAGGATTTCGCCCTCAGAGACCGACTGGCCCTCGGCGCAGCGCACTTCAGCGACAGTGCCGCCGTCCTCTGCTTCAACGGGCATTTCCATCTTCATGGATTCAAGAATCACGACTGTGTCGCCTTCTTCGACCGTGTCGCCAACCTTGACCTCGATCTTCCAGACAGTTCCGGTGATGTGGGCCTCTACGTCAGACACAGTGTCCTCCCGATTAAGTGTTTTAGAGAAGCAAGATCACTCCCCTGTCCTGTTCGCGAAGGTAGCGCCCGGCGCGGCGGCGGTAGGCTCCAATGCACTTTGCTGCTGGGAATCGATCAAGGCACAACCGGCTCGACCTGTCTTGTCTTCGGACTTGATGGTGAAGTCCTCGGGCGTGCTTACAGGGAGTTCAGCCAGAGCTTCCCCAAGCCCGGTTGGGTTGAACACGATGCGGCCGAAATCCTCCAAGTAACCCTTGCGGTTGCCAATGAGGCGCTCACCGACGCTGCGGTTCCAGTGGGCGGCCTCACCGCAGTTGGAATAACCAACCAGCGCGAGACAACCGTTGTGTGGGATCCAACCACGGGCGAGCCACTTGCCCCAGCGATTGTCTGGCAAGACCGGCGCACCGCCCAGCGTTGCGACCAACTCAAAGCTGAAGGACGAGAGCCACTGATCCGCGAACGGACTGGCCTAGTCTTGGACTCGTACTTCACAGCAACCAAGTTGGAATGGATGCTCGCCAACATTGAAGGTCTCCGCGAGAAGGCAGAAGCAGGAACCGCCATCGCGGGCACGATCGACACATGGCTGATCTGGAACCTCACTGGCGAGCACGCAACTGACCCATCTAACGCCTCACGCACACTCCTGTACGACATTCGCACGGGCCAGTGGGATGAGGAGCTCCTCGACCTGTTTGGCATACCCGCGGCAATGCTGCCCAAGGTTGTCCCGAGCGTGGGTGTGATTGGGGACGTAAAGCCAGGCTTGCTCGGCTCCCACACAGCACCTGTGGCCGGAGTGCTCGCCGACCAGCAAGCAGCCCTCTTTGGTCAAGCGTGCTTCACACCAGGGGAAACGAAAGCCACTTATGGAACCGGATCTTTCATCCTGATGAACGCGGGCCGGACCGCGCCCGCCCCAGTAGACGGACTGCTGTCCACGGTTGCCTGGGGCATTGGTGATCGCCTCGACTACGCCCTTGAGGGCAGCATCTTCGTCGCCGGATCAGCAGTCCAATGGCTCAGGGACGGCCTGGGGCTGATCAGCTCTGCCGCGGAAACCGAAGCCCTCGCAAAGTCCGTTGACTCAACCGACGGAGTGCACTTCGTCCCAGCCCTAACCGGCCTTGGTTCACCCTGGTGGGACCCCAATGCAAGAGGAACAATCACTGGGCTAACGCGCGGCACTACCAAGGCCCATTTGGTCCGAGCAACACTTGAAGGGATCGCATTCCAAGTTGCCGACGCAGTAGCCGCATTGGCGGGTTCTGCAGGCCACGAATTGACTGAACTGCGAGCTGATGGTGGCGCCACAGACAACGACTGGCTGATGGCATTTCAAGCCGATTTACTTGGTGTCCCGGTGACGGTCCCAGAGGTGTCAGAGACCACAGCGCTCGGCGCAGCACTGGCTGCCGGTATCGGCGTTGGCGCATTGACGCTGAACGATGCAAGCCAAGGGCGACGCGTACGAATCACTCACGAGCCACGCATCAGCACGGACCAACGCCGCGAGCTCACAGCCGGCTGGCACCAGGCCCTAGCCAGCGCGCGGCTCGGGACTTCTTGAATCTCAGGCTTCAAACCACCCTCCGTCAAGGGTAATCTGACGGAATGTCCGGTTCACCTGAGGAATCCCCCAAAGCGATCAAGGCGCAGGTCTACCGCGATGAACGCCCCGCAGAGGCTTTCGCCAGCTACCACGAGCGGTCACGCAACAAGAAGCCAAACTTCGTCTACGAAGTCGTCCGAATAGTCACGAGTCTGCTCGGCTGGATCGTCTATCGGGCCAAGTCCATTAGCCCCGACAAGGTCCCGGACGGGCCAGTGATCCTCGCCCCAAACCACTTCTCCAACCTCGATCACTTCTTCGCGGGCATGGCAATGCGCAGGCATGTGAGGTTCATGGCCAAGAGCCAACTCTTCAAGCCACCAATGAGCTGGATCTACACGCACGGCGGTGTCTTCCCAGTGCGCCGTGGCGTGGGCGACGAAGAGGTCTTTATCACCGCCAAGAAGATCCTTGCCGACGGCGGTTGCGTACTGATGTACTGCGAGGGCGGCCGGTCACGCACGGGTGGCATCAGCGACACGGCCAAGCACGGAATCGGACGGCTCTCGCTTGAAACTGGCGTGCCAATCGTGCCAATCGCAATCCACGGCTCCTCCAATGTCCGCCACTGGCGCAGACTGGTGCTCCCCAAGGTCACGGTCCGTTACGGCGATGCCATCCGCTGGGCCAAGCGAGCTGACTCCACCAGAGAAGACCAGCAAGCAGTCGCCGACCAGATTCTGGGCCGGATCAAGTCGCTCTACACCGAACTTGACGCCAAAGGCCGCCGTGAGGTTGCCCAAGCTGACCGCGCCAAGCGGCAACCGGCCAGCCGCAACGAACAGCCAGCCTCCAGCTAGCGCGCCCTAAGCCTGCTCGCTGCCGTACACGGCATCTAGCTTGGCCCACGCATCCCCATCATGCCCAGGGACGAGGAGGGCATTCGGGGTAAGGGCGCGGTAGCCACGCAACTCCTTTAGAGAGCGCTCGAACCGATGCCGGTCATCAAACAACAGCGGCCGTGCGTCGCCATCAAGCGTTGCCTCAGTGGCAGATGCGTCCGCTACAACAAGCAGCTCACCGTGGTCCAAACGCAGCAGCACCGACTGGTGCCCTGCGGAATGACCGGGCGTGGAGATCAACCGAACGGACCCATCGCCAAACAGGTCCACTGTGCGCGAGAAGCCAGCGAAGTGTTCCGCGTCATCACTGAAGTAGTCCACTGACCGCCAATCAACGGCAAGGTCAAACTGGGTGGTCTCGTAGCCGTTCAACCACGAACGCTTGGCGTGGGCGGCCTCCCACTCAAGGGCATCACAGACAAACTTGGCGTTGGCAAAGTCTTGGCAGCCAGACGCATGGTCGTTGTGGAGGTGAGTCATGACGACGAGCTTGAGGGAGTCCGGGCTGATCCCACGCGAGTCAAGCCGCTCGGCAGCGGACTGACCTGGGTTCATCTCGATGCGGTAGAAGCGGCCCACTTTGCCGAGGTTGCCGCCACCGGGCTGCGCGCAAGAGCGGTGCAGGCCTGTGTCGATCAGGAAGTGCCCGGCCGTCGGGTGCGTAACGAGGTATGCGGGGACCGGGCAGTTTGGCCAGTCTGGCTTGGCGCCACGGATCAGCTTCAGCCACAGGCCTAGCTTCCCGAAGCGCCCTGTTGGAGCGTCGAAGAAACCTGGTGGGACGGCAAGTTCAGCCGTAAGAAGCGGGCGGACTGTGACCGAAGCGCCCTCGCTACCACCCGGGAGGGGAAGGCTCAGTGGTTTGATGTCCACAGGATCCATCCCAATGAACGGTACTCCCAGCGCTCCCGGTCAAATAGGCTGACCGGATGGAGCCCCTCCAAGTTGCAGTCCGTCCAGACCTTCTAGCCAACCGGGTTGTGTTGCTCGCCGGTCCTGCCACCCAACTATCGGAGGCGTACGGCGCCACGGTCGAACGGTGGGAGGACCCCGCGTCCTGGGACGACACGCGCGCTGAGGCTGAAGCCACGGGCATCGCGACCCGTCACGGCCGGCTTGACGCTGGGGTAGTTGACCTTGGCTCAGTCTTTGGGCGTGGCGCTGATGAGGGAATGGCGTCCGCTCTGGACACGGGTTGGCGAGTTGCTCGGGCTGCTGCCACCAGCGCGATGATCGGCAACGGCGGTGGGACCATCGTTCTGCTCGCTCCACCGGCCGATCTTGGGGCGGGCGCTCGCGCAGCGGCTAATGGTCTAGCGAATATGGCCAAGTCACTTGGGACTGAGTGGGCTCGCTTTGACATCCGCGTGGTTGCAATCTGCCCGAAGGATTCTGTCGCCCCAGGTCTTGGGGACTTGACTGCTTGGCTCTGTTCCGGGTCTGGCACTTACGCAACCGGTTGCTGTTTTGAGCCGGGCGCGATCGCCTGAAACCCTTCCTAATCCGCCAAGGCAAGCACCTTCTCGCCTTGGCTTCAAATTTGTGTTGCGGGATTTTCACGCTGAGTTAGTGTGAGCAACCCGGGGCAAACGGTCAGCACAAATTGCTGACCAAGCACTCCGGAATGTAATGCCGCAGGGCCGGGCGGCAGCTATCAGAACCACTTCTGATTGTTGCGCCATTGAGTCCACTTCACACCCCCGATATCCCCACGTCCCTCCCCGCGCTCGCAAGCCGTAGCGGGTGGCTGACCCGTCCCTATCGCGTGGCCTGCTTAGTCGCGATGGTCTGCACGGGCTTCGGCCTCACTAGCGTCACTGGCTCTGCTCAAGCAGCGGTCGGCGCCCTAAGCACCTATACAACCGGCATCACGGCTGGTGGACATCCCTACGGGATTGTCTCTGGGCCGGATGGGAACCTTTGGTTCACGGAGAACGCAGGGAATCGGGTTGGCAGAATCACACCGTCAGGGGTGATCAGTGAATTCAGCACCGGGATCTCCGCAGGCGCAGCTCTGACTGGGATTGCTCTGGGAGCCGATGGCAACCTCTGGTTCACCGAGAACTCGGGGAACCGGATTGGCCGGATTACACCCGCGGGCGTCGTAACTGAGTTCGCCACAGGGATTACATCGGGCGGGAACCCCTTCTCCATTGCTGCAGGGCCTGACGGGAACATGTGGTTTACCGAAAGCGGACGAACACGCATCGGCAGGATCACGCCGGCTGGCGTCGTCACTGAGTTCAGAACTGGGCTGTCATCGAGCGCCTACGGCATCACCGCAGGGCCGGATGGCAACCTCTGGTTCACTGAGAACTCAGGAAGCCGGGTTGGCAAGATCACCACTGCGGGTGTCATCACGGAATACTCGTCCGGAATCACCTCGAGCTCGGGTCCGACGCGGATAACTTCGGGAGCTGACGGAAACCTCTGGTTCTCGGAAACCACTGGCAACCGCATTGGGCGCATCACCACGGCTGGAGTTGTCACTCAGTACACGATCCCAACCTCAGGCTCCAGGCCAAATGCCATTGCGGCAGGTTCCGATGGGCTGATCTGGTTTGCTGAAGATTCTGGCAACAAGGTCGCAACTGTCTCTACCACGGGGGTGTTCACGGAGTACGCCGGGGCCGGCGGGTCCCCCGCATACAACGGGATGGTTGCCGGCCCTGATGGGCGTATGTGGTTCACCGAAACCAACGGGGACAAGGTGGTCGCCGTGCTCACCAATGTGCCTTCGGCACCTACTCTCTCGACGCTTCCGGTCAGCCCGACGAACCTCGCTTCAGCGTCCATTACCTTGACGGGCGTCCTCGGGGCCACATTCACCTGCTCGGTTGACAACTCAACCTTCACGGCCTGCACTTCAGCTTGGAATCCGTATTCCTCCCCGTGGAATCTCTCTACAACTGACGGAGCCAAGACCGTCTATGTCAAGCAGGTCACCAGCTACGGAACCTCGGCGGCTACAAACACGTCGTGGACGCTTGACCGCACGGCACCGGCAGCACCAACGCTGTCGGGTAGTCCTCTGTCCCCGACTGCTTCAAGTTCGGCGTCCTTCATTCTCAGCGGCGAGGTTGGCGCTTCGTTCACCTGTTCTGTCGATGGCGGGGCCTACTCTGCCTGCACCAGCCCGAAGGCCCTGACCGGTCTGGCTGATGGGGCGCACAGTTTTGCGGTGAAGCAGACTGATCAGGCTGGCAACGCGTCTGCTGCGGCAACAGCGTCGTGGACTGTTGACACGACTGCGCCAGCAGCGCCAGTGTTGTCTGGGGCGCCCGCAGGGCGGACCAACTCCACCTCAGCGTCGATTTCGTTCTCTGGTGAGGCGAGTGCTTCGTTCAGCTGCTCTGTTGATGGCGGCGCCTACTCAGCTTGCTCCAGCCCGAAGGCGCTGTCGGCCCTGGCTGATGGGGCGCACAGCCTTGCGGTGAAGCAGACGGACCAGGCTGGCAACACGTCTGTTGCGGCAACAGCGTCGTGGACTGTTGACACGGCTGCGCCAACGGCGCCAGTGTTGTCTGGGGCGCCAGTGGGTATCACCAACTCCACCTCAGCCACTATCGCGTTCTCTGGTGAGGCGAGTGCTTCGTTCACCTGTTCTGTTGATGGCGGCGCCTACTCTGCCTGCTCGAGCCCGAAGGCGCTGTCGGCCCTGGCTGACGGAGCGCACAGCCTTGCGGTGAAGCAAACGGACCAGGCTGGCAACGCGTCTGTTGCGGCGACGGTGTCGTGGACTGTTGACACGACTGCGCCAACGGCCCCAGTGTTGTCCGGGGCGCCCGCAGCGCGGACCAACTCCACCTCAGCGTCGATTTCGTTCTCTGGTGAGGCGAGTGCTTCGTTCACCTGTTCTGTTGATGGCGGCGCCTACTCTGCCTGCTCGAGCCCGAAGGCCCTGACCGGTCTGGCTGATGGGGCGCACAGCCTTGCGGTGAAGCAGACTGATCAGGCTGGCAACACCTCTGTCGCTGGGACAGTGTCGTGGACTGTTGACACGTCCGTGCCAAGTGCCCCAGTGTTGTCCGGGGCGCCGAGTGCGTTTACGAACTCAACCTCGGCATCCATTGCGTTCTCTGGTGAGGCGAGTGCTTCGTTCAGCTGTTCTGTTGATGGCGGTTCGTACTCCGACTGCGGCGACTCGCCCGTGACGCTGAGCGGGTTGACGGAAGGCGAGCACAGCGTTTCTGTGAAACAGACGGACCTTGCCGGTAACGAGAGCGAGCAGGCGACGGTTAACTGGGCGGTTGACACAATCGCCCCTGAGTCTGGTGACTTGGTACCAACCAGTCCAAGCCCCAGCGAGAGCACGACACTCACCTGGACGATCAGCTTCAGCGAGCCCGTGGTTGACCCAACCCCGGCGGCCTTCACGGTTGGCGGCACAAGCACCGGGTGGTCCGTTGATTCGGTAAATGGGTCAGGCTCGGGGCCTTACACGGTGACGGTGTCCGCTGGCCCCGACTCGTTCGAGGGGACGGTAAGCCTCACCCTGACGAAGGGAACGGTCCGCGACCGCGCAGGCAACCTCGGTCCAACCAAGGCGGATGTAGTCGGTGGGGATCTGACGTTCTCTCCTCCTGCGAGCTTGATGCCCAGTAGAACTCGCATGGAGTTCGGTCAGGTCCCCCTCAACTCCCGAGCTTCAAAAGCTGACCTTGGGGCGGATGATCAAGTCGTGAAGATCACCAATGTTGGCCGTCGCGCTGTCGGACTCGCGGCGAGCACGGTCAGTGGAGACTTCCATCCTGTGTCCAGCTCCTGCGCGGCTGCCCGCTTGGCTCCTCGCGAGGCGTGCGAGGTTACCGTCCGGTTCATTCCGACCCGTGCTGGGAGCCGCGCAGGCCTAGTGACCGTTGGGATAGAGGACAACTCAGGTCCGCCGCTTAAGGTCGAGTTGGCAGGCGACGGCGTCACTCCGTCCCTAGCCCAACCTTCCCCGGACTCGACAGAGGTGGCACCCACCTATAACGAGAAGATGGTCTTGGCATGGAAGTCAACCCCTGCAGGGTGGTGGGGTGCGGCTAAGGACCTCGTGTTGAAGAACCACTCGGCGGCTCCCGTGACAGTGGAGAAGATCTCACGGCTTGCCGGGACTTTCCTCTTTGATGCAGCGAGTTGCGCGGGCCGGACGCTCGGGCCCGACGAGTCATGCGCCCTGCGGATCAGGCCGTTCGCTGAGCGCACGGCGCCCTTCACTGGGGCTTTCGGGATTGCCTGGACCGACGCCTCGGGAACTTGGGCTACAACCGCGAACTTCTCCGACACACCAGGCGCCCCGCCGGTCACATCCGACCTAGCCTCAGACGCCTCCTACACATTCAATCCAACTCCAGCTGGTTCGCGCAGCCCAGCCAAGGACATCACCTTCGAGAATGTCAGCGACGGGCCAGTTCAGCTCGGTTCGGTAACGGTGATGGAGGACGGGTTCCGCGTCTTGAGCGAGAGTTGCTCTGGGGTTACGCTCGCCCAGACGGGTGACAAGTGCAAGGTCACCGTGGTTGCCGCACCATCGGCGGGCGGCAGTGACCAGCTTGCATCCAGGTTGCGAATCGGCAGGGTTGGGCCCGACGGTGTCGACAACCTTGATGTCAAGCTCGCGGGGACGCGCACTCCAGAGGCGGCAGCGGCCAGCCCAAGCACGGTTGACCTGGGCCGCACAGCGATTGGTCACTGGTCGCCTTCGCAAAGGGTTGAGATCACCAACCGGTCGTCGAATCCGTTCACAGTTAGAACAGCGCTGGCCGTCGGGAGCCGGTTCCGTCTGACATCTGACGCTTGCAGTGGCAAAGAGCTGCTGCCGGGAGCCACCTGCTTGCTGGGCGTGTCGGGTTCTCCAACAGGTTCAGACGCCACAAACTCGGCGCTACGCGTCTACTACGGCAATGGGGTCAAGGAGAAGGATTTCTTCCTTCCAATCAACCTTGCTGTCACCGGCACGGAGGAGACCCTGACGCTCTCAGCGACGCCGGACTTTGGGTCCTTCCCAGTTGGTGGCTTTGCGATTGTTGGCTTTGGCGTTGATAGGGCCTTCCGTGTTGACAACAACACGGGAGCGACTGTGAATGGGATTGTCGCTGCCCTCCGCTACAAGCGCCACTTCGTGATCGCCTCAAATGGCTGCTCAGGGGCACTGCCTGACAGGACCAGTTGCGAAATCCGCATCCGCTTCGCTCCCAGCGCGGTTGGTCGGGTTGTGGATCAGCTGACACTTTCGTATGACGGTCCGGACCCTTCCCTGATCCGACCACTCGAAGGGGTTGGTGCCAACGGGGCTGTCACTAAGCCTGCATTCCCAACGGCTTACGCGGGGCAGAGTTCAGAGCTAAGGCGGATTACGGTCACGAACACGCTTGATCACGATGTGACGGTGGGGGGTCCAGCACTGTCACCCAAGGGCAGCGGATTTGTGGTGGCGCAGAACGGTTGCTCGAAGTCTGTGGCCCCCGGTGAGTCGTGCGACATTCTCTTGAGAGCTTTCAGCCCCGCTCTCGCGCACTCAGCGACCAGCCTGTCGATTGCGTTTGATGCAGGCCTCATCGAAGTACCGGTTACAGCCGTGTTCAAGACCCTTGTTAAGGGCCTGCCGGTGGCAGATTCAGGCGCTGTCGACTTCCCGGTCACCGCGGTCAGGGAGCGGTCCGCGGTTTCAACGGTGACAGTGACCAACCGGACTGGGAAGGCACGCCGCTTCAATGCCCCAGTGGCTACGGCGGGGTTTGTTGTCGTGGCGACAACCTGCGGTCATACGAGCCTTGCCCCAGGCGCGACGTGCAAGGTCCAAGTGCGCGCTGAACCCAAGGCCGCAGGAATCTTGATGGGGACACTTCTGATCAGGACGACGGATACTGCTCCGTATAAGGTGACCGTTCCGCTCAGCGTTATCGCCACTGGCTGACGCAACAAACACAAGGGAGTAGCAAGTGATTGAAGTCACCCGCAGTGATGACGTCTTCGTGCTTCGAATGGTTGCGGAGGAGAACCGCTTCAACCCAACAATGTTGGACGCCTTTAAGGCAGCGCTCGATGAGGTCGAGGCGTCGGAAGGCCCAGCAGCAGTTGTCCTGACGGGCGAAGGAAAGTTCTTCTGCAATGGACTTGACCTTGACTGGATGATGGCCGCCGAGGAAGGCGGAGCGTCCATGGTTGTCAACGGCCTTCAGGAGCTCTATTCCCGACTCGTCACCTTCCCCACGGCTGTCATCGCAGGTGTCAACGGTCATGCGTTTGCTGGCGGAGGCATGCTCGCCTTGGCCTGTGACCAGCGGGTCATGCGCAACGACCGCGGCTTCTTCTGCTTGCCAGAGGTCGACATCAACATTCCCTTCACCAAGGGCATGGCGAGTCTCGTGCAGGCCAAGCTCGGACCAGCAGCTGCTTACGACACGATGCTGACAGGGCGTCGCTTTGCTGCTGATGATGCGGTTGCGGCGGGAATCGCCGATATCGCCGTTGTCGAGGATCAGGTGTTGCCCGAGGCGATCCAGCGAGCGCAAGCCCTTGCCGGCAAGACGCGCTCCACGGTGGGTGCGATCAAACAGGTCATGTACTCAGAGGTTGTCGCAGGCTTAGCTGAGACGGTCGCTTTCTAGTACCCAGCTGGCGCGGGAGAAGGGCACCGCACATAGGATGCGGTGCGGATGGCCCGCGAGCTGAAGAATACACCGGGGGCTGACCAGCCTGAGCTGAAGGCGATCGGTGGTGCTCGGCCGGACTCCTTCCCGCTCCTTGACGCGGCGAGAGGGCTGTCAGCACTCTCTGTGTTCTGCTTCCACGGTTGGTTGGTTTTGAGGTATTCGGACATGGAGACGTGGGCGAGTCGTGTGGGGGAGACCCCCATGCGCGGCTTCACATCTGTGATGGGCGCGCTCGGCCCGCAGGCTGTCGCGGTGTTCTTTGTTCTGTCGGGGTTCCTGCTTTACAGACCGTTCCTAGCCGCGCGGGTTGCCGGAGCTGATTCCCCAAGGCTTGGCAAGTACACGCTGAGGCGGGCCGCGAGAATCATCCCGGCTTACTGGCTTGCGCTCGTCATCCTTGGTCTACTTGGCCGGGGGACCGATGTGTTCACCCTGCACGGTGTCCGCGACTACTTCCTCTTCGGGCAGATCTACTCCGGCAAGGGCTCCACATGGGGGAACCCGGTTGAGCCTGCCTGGACGATTTGCGTTGAGGTCAGCTACTACATCTTCCTGCCGTTCTGGGCGCTCCTGACCGCTCGCGTGACGCGGGGGAGGGCGAATCCCATTCGGGTTGAGGGTCTGCTTACCGGTGCACTGATCCTCGCGAGTATCGGTTGGAAGGCCTGGGCTGTTAAGCACACAACAATCCATGAGTCCCATCAGCCACTGCTGGTGACGCTCCCCGCGACGTTGGACATGTTCGGCGCAGGCTTTCTACTCGCCCTACTGAGCCTCGCCAGCCCGCGTACTGCGCTGGAGCGAACCGTTGGCCGACTGTTTGGCAAGCCAGGTGTCTGTGTTGGGCTTGCGGTCGCGCTGTACGCGGTTGTCTGCTTGGTCACGGCACCGGATGGTCCGCTGTCGCCGACCTGGCCTGTGATTGCTCTGACTAGCGCGGTTCTGAAGGTGCCAATCGCCGCGCTGCTGATAGTCCCGGGTGTGGTGATGATGCGTGGCGGTGGCACACTGCGCGCGGTGTACCGACTGAGGCCGATTGCTTGGGTCGGCGTTGTGTCATACGGCTTTTACATCTGGCACATGGCACTTTTGCGCTGGCTAAGCGATTGGATCGGGAGGGGCACCCTGCCTTTGCTCGAGTTGCCCTTTGCAATAGCTGCGGTGATGGCCGTTGCGTTCTCGATCGCTGCGTTCAGCTGGTACTTCGTCGAGCGGCCAATCTTGCGACTGGCCCACACTTACAAGGGCGCTAGGCCTTCAAAGACCAAGGTTTCCGCGTAATTCAGTCTGCTCTGAGTTTGAATCCCTGCTACCAGCCGAGGAATCCCGTTGAGCTGAACCTCGTCCGGTACCAGCTCGACCAGGTGCCCTTTGAGTCCTTTACGCGCACCCAGAACGCGACCTGTCCCGGGCGAAGGGTGATTGTTGGGGAGTAGGCGCGGACGTAACCGCCGTTTGGCGTTCTGGTGTTCTTCGGCTGTCCCGTGTGGTTCCAGTACTCGACCTTTGTGACCGTGTTGGCTCCATGCGATTTGTCCGCCCATGCTCTCAGGGTCAGGCTTGTGACCGTGGTGCGGGGGTTGCGGGTCAGCGCTACAGCCGCGAGGAGGCGCGGTGCGGCGGTGGTTTCTACTACCACCGGAGCACCAGCCCACTTCCCTACAGGAACATCAAGTCTTCCGTCCGCAGGGGACCCCGGGGTCTCCTCTTCGTAATCGGGAGGGGTTGAACCGTCCCCTCCCCAGCACAGGCCTTCGCCGCTCGTTGTCAGACCACACGCATGGCTTCCACCGGCGCTGATTGCAGACCATGTCTTACCGCTAGGAGGAGTGGTCTGCCCGCCCTGATTGGCGCCCCAACAAAGTCCTTGGCCACTCGTCGTAACACCACATGCGTACGAGTCACCTGCAGTGATCGTTGACCAAGTCTTGCCTGTTGGCACAGTTGTCTGCCCGAGGTCGTTGCTGTTCCCGTTATCGCCCCAGCAGAGGCCTTCGCCACTGGTCGTCACGCCGCACGAGAATGTCCAACCGGCGTTGATTGATGCCCATGTTTTCCCACTTGGAACATCCATTTGACCGGCCTGGGAATAATTCCCCCAGCAGAGACCTTCACCGCTGGTAGTGACTCCACACGAGTGAAACCCTCCAGCCGTGATTACAGACCATGTCTTCTCGGTGGGGACGTCATTACGGCCCGCCAAGTTGTTCCCCCAGCAGAAGCCTTCTCCGCTCGTAGTGACTCCACATGAGTGATCATAACCGGCAGTGATTGCCGACCAAGTCTTCCCGCTTGGAATGTTTCCCTCGCCGCTGTAGAGGTTTCCCCAGCAGAAGCCTTCCCCGCTTGTGGTTACCCCGCAGGAGTGAGTGAAGCCAGCTGCGATCGACGACCATGTCTTGCCCAAGGGCACGTTGCCCTGACCGTCACCAGCCTGACCCCACCAGCAGAGCCCTTCCCCAGCGACAGTCACGCCACAGGAGAACTGGTGTCCCACGCTGATCATCGGCGTTCCCGCCTGCGCGTCTGTGGCGGAGAAGGAAACGGCAAACGCAACGCTCGCAATGAGCGCGCACGCGAAGTGCACTGGGGTACGTGAACGTCCTGCGGAGGGAAGTGCGACGAGCATTCGAACCTCTTTCGTTGAGAGAATCGAATGGAGGATCCATCGACTTAAAGAGTGACCGTACTCCTAATTCCAACTCCCAATGAAATCTTTTAAGTGACCAGCCCCCCAATTGCAGCAGGCGGCGCAGGCGCGCAAGTGGGCTGCCGTGTGGGCCTTGGCCAAAGAAAGGGCCGCCCTCAAGGCGACCCTTTCGCAAACCTTTTGGCTTGTCAGACGATCAGGTTGTCATACCGGTGAACTGACCACCGGTGATGTTGAGGACCTGACCGTGTACGTAGTTGCTCCATGGTGAGCAGAGGAAGAACACGCCACCGGCGGCTTCTTCTGGTGTGCCTGGGCGACCGATTGGGATCAGCATTGATGCCATTCCGCGCATCTGGTCTGGAATGCCGAGCTGAACCTTCTCGCCGTCGATCTCCATGACATTGTCGTCAACCTTGGAAGCGGTCAGGCGTGTCTCGATGTAACCGAAGGCAACAGCGTTGACATTGACCTTGAACTGACCCCACTCCTTGGCAACTGTCTTGGTGAGTCCAACAACAGCGTTCTTGCCTGCTGAGTAGTTGGCCTGACCAGCGTTGCCCATGGTGCCTGAGATTGAGGAGACGTTGACTACCTTGCGGAAGACTTCGATTCCCTGCTCCTTCTCGGCCTTGGCTGGCTCGCGCAGGTGTGGTGCTGCTGCGCGGATGATCCGGAATGGTGCGATGACATGGATGTCAAGCATCTTCTGGAACCAGTCGTCGCTCATCTTGTGGACGGGCGCGTCAAGGGTGTAGCCGGCGTTGTTGACGATGATGTCAATCTTGCCCCAGGCGTTGATCGCAGTGTCGATCAGGCCTTCAGCTGAGCCTTCCTTGGTGATGTCGCCACCGAAGACGGCGGTCTCACCAGCGAATGTTGCGGCGGACTCGGCAGCCTTGTCAGCGTCGAGGTCGTTGATTACAACGTTGGCACCCTGCTCGCTGAGCAGCTTTGCCGTGGCAAGGCCAATGCCTTGTGCTGAGCCGGTGACAATTGCCACCTTTCCATCAAGTACTCCCATGTGTTCCAGCTCCTTCTAATTCGGTTAGGACGGTTGTTCGGGAGTCTGCCACGAAGCGGCGCTGGCTGGCAGTCTGAGTGTTGGCAATTCTCCCGCTGGATTCGCACAGGGTGGTGTCGATTCGGCACGGCGGCATCTGCAGCATTGGGGAGGTGCCCAGCCAAGCCTCGCATCACGCAGTCCACCGGGTCTGGCCGGCTGGCAGAAGCCTGCGATCCCGGCTGGCGGTAGCGGCGGCCTGCTCCACGTCGCTGGTCTTAGCGATGGGCGTTCAGCCGGCCAAGGCTGCTGGCTGCGGCCCTGGGATCCTGGGCCGGGTGACCGAGTGGAAGGACCGCAACAGGATCTACGACTTTGTAGCGATCTGTGACTGGCATGACCGGTGTTATGCCGGCAAGGGCTTCGGTTGGGATGGGGGCCGCCACCCTGAGCACCGCGAAACTCCCTATCCCAAAGATTGGTGTGACGCAGGGTTCCGCACTGGGATGAATCGGTCGTGCGACGTTCATCGGCCTGACCACATTGGCAACAGACTCTGCCGCTCAGTCGCATCAGTCTTCTACGGCCTAGTTAGGGCGTTCGGCGGTCCGTCATATAGGAGCGCGAATGGGCGCAGGAGGCTGGTTGACCTTGCCTATGACTCCTAGTACTAGGTCTAGGCGAGAGGCTAGAGCCCGAGCATCTTCCCGAGTATTTCCTTCATTACCTCGTCGGTGCCACCACCAATGGGGCCAAGGCGGGCGTCGCGGGCCGCGCGTTCAATTCCGTACTCGACCATGTAGCCAGCTCCACCGTGGATCTGAAGGCACTCGTCGGCAACCTCAAAGGCGGCCTTCTGGGTGAAGAGCTTTGCCATGGTGACCTCCTTAACCGCGTTCTCCCCAGCCACATGCATGCGGAGAGCGTGCATGCTGAGGGCGCGGCCGGTCTCAATCTTGGTGGCCATTTCAGCGAACTTGTGGCGGATCACCTGATTCTTGGAGATGGGGCGACCGAACGCCTCTCGTTCCTGCGCGTACTTGACAGTCTGCTCAAAGCAAACCTCCATTCCACCAATCGCACCGAGTGACATTGTCAGCCTCTCCCACTGGAAGTTGGCCATGATCAGAGCGAAGCCCTGGCCCTCGGCGCCGAGCAGGTTCTCCTCTGGAACAAAGACCTCATCGAACTTGATCAGGGCGGTATCGGAAGCGTGCCAACCCAACTTCTCCAAGGGGCTTGACTCAACGCCCTCGCCGCGTTCGATCATGAGGAAGGTGATGCCGTCGTGGCGGGTGGTGCCTTCCATGCGCACTGCTGTGACCAGAACATCCGCTCGGCAACCACCGGTGATGTAGCACTTCTCACCACTGACAATCCAACCCCCGTCGACAGGCTTAGCCGTCGTGCGAAGGCCCGCAACGTCAGAGCCAGCGTCAGGCTCGGTGATCGCAAGTGCGGCGATCAGCTCACCCTTGATCCCAGGGACCAACCACCTTTGCTTTTGGTCCTCGGTTCCAAACTTGGCGATTGGCGGCAGGGCGATTTCCATGTGAGCGCCAAGGCCTGCGGCAACACCACCGGACCCACAGCGCGCCATTTCCATCGCGAGGACGGCAGCGGCAACCTCGTCACCATCACCGCCGTAAGCAGGGTCGAACTTTAGGCCGATGAAGCCCTGCTCGGCCATCGCACCGAACATCTCATTGGGGAACCACTTTGCTTCCTCCCACTGATCAGCGTGGGGGAGGAGCTGCTGCTCAATCCAACCTCTGGCTGAGACGCGGAACGCCTCATGCTCAGCGGTGAACGGCGGGATCGGGGCGCCCGCAGCCACAAAGTCTGGCCGCAGTACGCCCTGGTCGCTCATGCCGATTAGTTGACGGTCAGCTCTGTTGGCTTAGAGGCCGTAGGAGCGGCCGATGACATCAAGCATGATCTCGTCGGTACCAGCACCAATGCGGTTGAGGCGCATGTCACGCCAAGTCCGCTCAACGCCGTACTCCTTCATGTACCCGGCGCCACCGTGGATCTGAATGCACTCGTCGGCAACCTCAACAGCGATCCTTGCGCTGTAAAGCTTGGCCATGCTGATCTCACGCACTGGGTACTCACCGTTGTTGAACTTCCAAGCGGTCATGTAGGTCATCTGGCGTGCGGTCTCTATCTTGGTGGCCATCTCCGCGAACTTGTGACGGATCACCTGGAACTTGCCGATCTGACGGCCGAATGCTTGACGCTCCATTGCGTACTCAAGGGTCTTGTCAAAGCAGAGCTGTGCACCAGCAACGCAGCCGGCTGCGCCGATCAGGCGCTCACCCTGAAGCTCCCACATGATGTGGTAGAAGCCCTTGCCCTCTTGCCCGAGCATCGCTGACGCCGGGACGCGAACGTCCTGGAAGGCCAGAAGTGCCGTGTCTGAAGCGTGCATGCCGAGCTTCTCAAGCTTCTTCTCACGGATCACGCCAGGTGAGTCCATCGGCACAAGGAAAAGCGTGAAGCCGTCATAGCCGGCGTCTGGATCGGTCTTGGTTACAAGAACAATCACGTCCGCCCGGTGACCATTGGTGATGTAGGTCTTTGACCCGTTGATGACGTACTCGTCGCCATCACGTACCGCACGTGTCTTGATGCCAGAGACATCTGAACCAGCGTCTGGCTCAGTGATGCCAAGGCTAAGGATCTTCTCACCCTTGATCGCTGGAACAAGCCACTCCTGCTTCTGCTCCTCAGTACCGAACAGGTGGATTGGGGGCATTGCCATATCCGTGTGGACTGCGACGCCCATTGCGAGGCCGCCGGAGTTTGACCGAGCCATTTCCTCTGCCAAGACAAGGTTGCAGTAGTAGTCGCCACCCTGTCCGCCGTACTCCTCTGGCATTGAGAGGCCGAGGAAACCAAGCTCACCCATGCGATGAATTACAGAGTCAGGGAACGTTGTCTCTTCCCACTCTTCAGCGTGTGGAGTCAGTTCCTTGGCAACGAAAGCGGCGATCGACTGCCGCAGTTGCTCGTGGTCATCGTTGAAGATGAAGTGCTTCTGCTGAGCATCAAAATCTGGCTTGAGTACGTCGTCTGTGGCGGACATGGATCTGTCGTCTCCTCGTTGGTGGGCAGTTGAGGCCGCAGGGCGGTCCCCTCTGATGGTCACGGTATCCAACTCGGCGGCCCGCGTGAACCCCCAAGCGGCCCGTCGGCGCGTTTGCACGCATCCACGCCGTGGGCACTTATCTGGCAGGGTTCAAGAGAGATCAGACGCTTGACGGGAGGCTGTATGGCTGAGACGGACACAAACGCGAAGGAAACACCGGTTCTTTACGCCGTTGAGGCAGGGGTGGCGACCATCTCACTTGACGACGCTTCAACGCGCAACAGTCTGTCTAACGAGATGCTCGATGGGCTGATCGCAGCATTCGAACGGGCCCGCGATGACATACACGTCCAAGCAGTCGTGCTCGCGTCAACTGACGACCGCACGTTCTCGTCCGGTGGCAACCTCGCCGGCTTCGCTTCCGATGTGCCACTTGTCCACAAGCATGCTGGGACATCGAAGTTCCCCGAGCTGTTTGTTCTGATCGGTGAACTTGGCAAGCCAGTGCTCTGCCGCGCCCAAGGGCATGTGTTGGCCGGCGCACTTGGCCTGGCGCTTGCGTGTGACCTGATCGTCGCCGGTGAGTCCGCGAGCTTTGGCACGCCGGAGATCAACGTGGGGACATTCCCGTTCATGATCATGGCGCTGATTTACCGCAATGTTCCGCGCAAGAAGGCAACGGAAATGCTGCTCCTGGGTGATCGCATTGATGCTGTCGAGGCTGAACGGATTGGGATTGTCAACAAGGTTGTTCCTGACGCCGAGCTTGATGAGGCCGTCCAATACTGGGCACTTCGCCTTGCGTCGCGCTCGCCAGTGCTGATGAAGCTTGGCAAGGACGCCATTCACCGCCAGCAGGACATGCCACTTGAGGAAGCACTCCAGTACCTGCGTCACAACCTGACACTTGCGTTCTCCACCGAGGACCTCCAAGAGGGTGTTTCTGCCTTCTTTGAGAAACGTGACCCAGAATGGAAAGGACGATGAGCGAAGAACAGCCCACCTCGCTTCTGCGCCCATTGGTTGAGGAGCTCGCTGAGCGCCGCGCCAAAGCACAGCTTGGTGGGGGTGAGGAGAAGATCGCCGCGCAGCACGCTGCCGAGAAGCTCACTGCCCGCGAACGCGTAGACCTGCTCGTTGATGAGGGAACTTTTGTTGAGCTTGGCGTACACGCTGGAATCCACTACTCAGTCCGCGGGCTAGAACACAAAGAGGCTCCCGCTGACGGTGTGATCACCGGCTGGGGCAAGGTTGACGGTCGCCCCGTAGCCGTTGTTGCCTACGACTTCACCGTGATGGCAGGGTCAATGGGCATGACCGGAGAAGCCAAGGTTGCCCGCATGCGCGAGATGGCCTTGAGTAAACGCATGCCACTGGTCTGGCTGTTGGACTCCGCTGGCGCCCGTATCCAGGAAGCAGTCGGGTCCTTGTTCGCTGGCTCAGGCCACCTCTTCCG
>WLNJ01000014.1 GCA_009699865.1 Actinomycetota bacterium | reverse complement strand
G
Organism: Actinomycetota bacterium; assembly: GCA_009699865.1. GTDB lineage: Bacteria > Actinomycetota > Thermoleophilia > Solirubrobacterales > Solirubrobacteraceae > WLNJ01. Next base: position 39,015 of record WLNJ01000014.1, on the reverse strand, counting down.
GCTGTTCGCCCATTAAAGCGGTACGCGAGCTGGGTTCAGAACGTCGTGAGACAGTTCGGTCCCTATCTGCTGTGGGCGTTGGAGAATTGAGGAGATCTGTCCCTAGTACGAGAGGACCGGGATGGACGCACCTCTGGTGTATCTGTTGTCCTGCCAAGGGCATCGCAGGTTAGCTACGTACGGATTGGATAACCGCTGAAAGCATCTAAGCGGGAAGCCAGCTCCAAGATTGGTTCTCCCATCTCTTTAAGAGAGTAAGACTCCTGGTAGACCACCAGGTTGATAGGCCGGATCTGGAAGGGCGGTGACGCCTGTAGGAGACCGGTACTAATTAGTCGAGGGCTTTACGGTTTTATTTATTGTAAAAGCCCGTCATTGGCTCTGTGTGGTTCTGAAGGCCCGCCTGGGGTGGTCTTGACAATTTTCCGGTGGCCATGGCGAGAGGGAAACACCTCTTCCCATTCCGAACAGAGCAGTTAAGCCTCTCAGCGCCGATGGTACTTGGCCCTCACGGGCCCGGGAGAGTAGGTCGCCGCCGGTTTCTTCATATCAACGACCACCCTTGAGGTGGTCGTTGTCGTTCCCTTAGTGAAAGGTCTTTGTGGAGGTCGCGGCAGCTCGGAGAGCTATGCCCGACTTTGGAACGAGCGGCGATGTGCAGCGCTGCTGCGCCCGCGGCGGCACTCCAGGCCGTCGCGGGCGAGCTGCGGCCCGACTCCTCAATGGGAACCGGTGTGGATGGTCCGCTGCGTGCTGAGTCTCCCGATCAACATGCGCTGTCTCAGCTCGGGACGAGTTGTCGGACCCTTTGACTGCTCTGAGAAGTGAAGCGAACATATGTTCGAATGTACGGAACGCGTCGGACGTACTGCAAGACGTCGTTCACGATTCCTAAGATCTACTGGTTTTGAGGGCTTTCCGGGCTACACGGGGGAGTAATCGGCCACGCCGATGGGTCAGGTGGCCGGCGCTGGTAGGCTCTCAACACCGGCTATCACGCCGGTAGAAATAAGACGACCTCCATGGAGAAATTCATCATCGAGGGCGGTGTTCCCTTGTCGGGCACCGTCGTTCCCGCTGGGAACAAGAACGGCGCACTGCCGATACTTGCTGCTGCCCTGTTGACCTCAGATGAAGTAACTGTCCACAACGTTCCCGCTATTGCCGACGTTGAGACCATGATTGAGTTGCTAGGTGCACTGGGTGTCGAGATCGCCCGTCCAGCCACAGGCACAGTTGTGCTGAAAGCCGAGAATGTTGAGAACGGCCTCATTGACAGGGCGCTATCCGAGCGGATTAGAGCATCGTTCCTGCTTGCCGGTCCGCTTCTAGCGCGGCTCGGCAAGACGACGATGCCTCCTCCCGGTGGGGATGTCATCGGACGGCGCAGACTTGACCCGCACCTGGACGCGTTCCGCGCAATGGGTGCCGTGGTCGAGCACGGACGTGACATTGAGATTGCTGCCCCCAACGGCCTAAAGGCAACTGACATTCTGATGGATGAGCCATCAGTTATGGGTACGGAAAACGCCCTTCTAGCGGCGTCTCTGACTGCTGGCACCTCGGTTATCCGTAACGCGGCTAGTGAGCCACACGTCCAAGACCTCGCACGCATGCTCGTGTCGATGGGGGCTGTCATCGCCGGGATTGGATCCAACGTGCTCACGGTAACTGGGAGTGGAAGCCTGCACGGTTGTGAGCACACAGTCGCCCCAGATCACATTGAGATCGGCTCGTTCATGGCGCTTGCGGGCGTTACGGGCGGCGAGATGAGGATCACTGGTGTCGTCGGGGAGGACCTTCGAATGATCCGAATGGTCTTCGAGCGGATTGGCTTGCGCAGCGAACTCGAAGGAGACACTGTCTTCGTTCCAGGAAACCAGGAACTCGTCATCCAAAATGACTGGGGTGGTTACCAGCCCAAGGTAGAGGACGGACCTTGGCCCGCTTTTCCAGCAGACCTCACTTCCATTGCCTTGGCATTGGCCACACAGTCAACGGGCTCGGTAATCATCCACGAGAAGATGTTTGAGAACAGGCTTTTCTTCACCGACAAGCTGCAAGGAATGGGAGCGGCCATCACTATCTGTGACCCGCACCGGGCGCTTGTTGTCGGACCCCGACAGTTGAAGGGCGAGCGGCTTGAGTCGCCGGACATTCGTGCCGGCATGGCAATGCTGATTGCTGCTCTCTGCGCAGAAGGAATCACTGAGATTGGGAACATCCGCCAGATCGACCGCGGCTACGAACGCATTGATGAGAGGCTCCGGGCTCTGGGCGCCAAGATTGAGCGTGTCGAGGACGGTGCGGTCAGGTGACCCCAGCTTTGAATGGATCCAACGCCAGACCGGCTCCGAGTGGAACACGCGATGTGCTTCCCGACGAGATGCGTGAGCTGCGTGAAATGACAAGGGTGATGGTCGACTTGCTCGACAATGCGGGGTATGGCGAAGTCCGCACCCCGACCCTTGAATATGAGCGGGCCATGGCCGGAGCCGAGCTGGGTCCAAGCGCTGCTTATCGCCTGATTGACGAGCATGGAGATGCGCTTGTTCTGAGGTCCGACATGACTGTGCCGATCGTGCGTGTGGCTGTCACCCGTTACGAGACGGACGACCTTCCGCTCCGATTCTCATACCTCGCGCGGGCATGGCGGCGTGTGAAGCCACGCAGCGGGGAGGCGCGTGAAATCCTCCAACTAGGTGCTGAGCTGATCGGTTCTGAACCAATAGATGCCGCAGCCGAACTCCTCGCGCTCTGTGGCGAGGTTCTCTCCTCCGCAGGTCTCGCTGACTGGCAGATTGGGCTCGGTGACGCGCGTATCCTTGGTGAGCTGCTCGAAGCTTCCGGCGCGAGCGATGCCGATAGCAGGGCACTACTTGAGGCCGTGAGGGACCAGGATCTTGTGACGGTCGATGCCCTCGCGAAAGAGCTTGGGGTTCCACAGGCCGCGACAATCGCGCGTACCCGCATCAATGGGGATGACCTTGAAGGGTTTGATCCGGTCGGCATAGGCATCAACCCGGACTCAGCTGCATGGAGCGACCTCACAACTGTCGTGGGCGCGCTCTCCCCCGAATTTAGGACTCGAGTGGTGCTCGATCTAGGCCTCGCCCCGAAGATTGATTACTACGACGGGATTGTCTTTGAGGCCTACGACCCAGCAATTGGGCGTGCGCTTGGTGGTGGCGGGTCGTATGACGCGCTGATGCGGGCGTTCGGATCCTCGGCCAGCGGCTTTGGTTTTGCTCTAGACACCGAACTCGTCCACGCGGCAGTAGCGGGCGAGGAGCGAGGAGAAGGGTCATGAGTGGCGACCGTCTAACAATCGCGATTCCCCGTGGCGCCCTGATGGTCGAAGCGCTGGACTGCCTTGAGCGCGCCGGCATTGACACGGCAGAGGTGCGCAGCAACGACCGGAAGCTTCACTTCCCCGACGTCGGGATTGTCACGGTCCGTCCTTCTGATGTACCTACTTATGTGGAATCCGGAGCTGCCGATCTTGGCATCACAGGCAAGGACGTTCTCGTAGAGCAGTCCTACCGCGAATTTGTTGAACTGGCCGACCTCGACTTTGGCGGCTGCACCATGGTGGTCGCCAGCATTGCGGGTGACCCCGACCCAATGGATGTTGCTGCCGCGCGCCTAGGAGTCATCCGGGTCGCGACGAAATACCCCAAGCAGGCCGGTGCTTGGTTTGCAGCCCATGGCAAGCAGGTTGAGATCGTTGAAGTTAAGGGTTCGGTTGAGTTGGCACCGCTGACTGGGATGGCGGACGGGATCGTGGATCTTGTGGCATCAGGGGCGACCTTGAGAGAGAACGGATTGGTGGCACGGGACGAGATCTCCACCACAACCGCGCGTCTGATTGCGAACCCGGTTTCCCACAGACTGAAAGCAACGGAGATGGATCGCGTTGCAGCCCTGATGACACGGGCCTGACCTGCGACCATCTAGCCAGATGAGCCGGAGATCCAACATAGAACGCACAACGGGTGAGACAAGCATCGCGCTTGTGCTCAACCTCGATGGGGCCGAGGAAGGCACTCGGGAGACTGGGATCGGCTTCTTCGACCACATGCTCGATCTACTCGCACGCCACTCGGGGCTCGGTCTGACCGTTAAGGCTACGGGCGATCTCGAGACGGGTGCCCACCACACGGTTGAGGATGTAGGGATCTGTTTCGGAAGGGCTCTGGACGAGGCTCTTGGGGATCGCTCCGGCATCAACAGGTACGGCTACTCAGTCATTCCAATGGACGAGGCTCGCGCCGCGGCAACTATCGACCTTTCAGGGCGACCCTTTGCTGCCGTTGATGTCGCGCTGCCTGACGGGGTCACGGGCGGCTTTGATCATGATCTGCTCGAGGAGTTCATGCGCGCAGTGGCGGCTAATGGGCGGCTCACTCTTCACATCGAGGAGCAACGCGCTGGTGGGGCACACCACCTGATAGAGGCCTCGTTCAAGGCCTTCGCACGGGCCCTTAGGGTTGCTGTTGCTATCGATCCTCTCGGTTCTGGTGTTCCAAGCACCAAGGGAACGCTGTCCTGAGTTCCTGGTTCGTGTCTGCGACTGCTGACTGATGTCATCCTCCGTCGGAACCAAGATCGCGGTCGTTGACCACGGGACTGGGAATCTGACGTCGCTCACTAGGGCGCTCTCAAAAACGGGCTCGACGCCGGTCCGCTGCACTTCACCCGCAGATGCGGAAGGCTGCGCCGCACTGATGCTTCCAGGCGTCGGCTCCTTTCCTAACGGGATGGCTGCCCTGTCGGCATCGGGCTTTACGGAGTTCCTCAAGAAGCAGGCTCACGACCGCGTCCCATTGCTCGGTGTCTGCCTGGGCATGCAGATGCTGTTTGGGCGTTCCGGCGAACAGGGGGACACCGAGGGGCTTGGGCTCCTAGACGGCACCGTTCGGCCGTTGGATGCTGGCAATGAGCGCGTTCCCCACATTGGCTGGAGTCTTGTCCAGTGGTCACGGCCATCACAGTTGACAGCCGGCCTGGAGGCAGAGACCGCCATGTACCACGTGCATTCGTTCGTAGCCGAGCCAGGTGATCGGGAAGATGTGCTTGGAACTGCCAGTCACGGCGAAGTGTTTACCTCGGCCGTCGAGCGGGAGAACATCTACGGAGTTCAGTTCCACCCAGAGAAGAGTTCTGATGCCGGACTACGGCTGCTTGGAAACTTTGCTGGGATTGCAGCTGCGGTCGACAAGAAGATCGCTATCTAACCATGAGACTCTTTCCAGCAATTGACCTCCTCGGGGGTAATACGGTGCGGCTCCGAAAGGGCGATTACAAGGACGAAATCGTCTATGAGGAAGATCCGGCTGATGCCGCCCGACGCTTTGAGGCTGAAGGGGCTTCGATTCTGCACGTGGTTGACCTTGATGGAGCTAAGTCGGGACGGCCAGAGCAGCTTGATGTTGTTTCCCGGATGGTCGCGGCTGTTGACATTCCCATCGAGCTTGGGGGCGGCCTCCGCACACTCGACGACCTGCGCTCAGCTGCTGCAATTGGGGTCTCGCGATTGGTCCTGGGAACCGCAGCAATCAATAACCCCGAACTAGTTGACCAAGCCCTTGCCGAGTTCGGCCGTGCGCTTGTTGTGAGCGTGGATGGGCGTGGAGGGGGCGTTGCCGTTGAGGGCTGGACGGAGGAATCTGGCCAGCGTGTTGTGGATGTAATGGGCAGGCTCGCACAGCAGGGCGTTACTCAGTTTGTTTATTCGGCAATAGAGAAGGATGGAACTTTGGAAGGACCGGGGCTTGATGAGATCCGGGAGGTCTCGGCGACCACTAAGGGATCGATTGTCTACGCCGGGGGAATCGGGTCCTTGGATGATCTCGTTGCCATGACAGGGCTCCGGCTAGTCAATGTCACCGGTGTAATTGTTGGCAGGGCTCTGCACGAAGGCAAGTTCACTATCGCCGAGGCTACCGCGGCACTGAAGGGGAGTTGATGGCGTTCAAGCGGGTTATCCCCTGTCTAGATGTTGACAATGGACGTGTTGTCAAGGGGATCAACTTCCTTGACCTCCGGGATGCTGGCGACCCTGTCGAGCTTGCTGAGAGATATGACCACGGCGGTGCGGATGAGATTGTCTTTCTCGATGTCACAGCGACAAGCAGCCACCGATCTACGGCTGTTGAGCTCGCCTCGAGGGTGGCGGAACGGATCTTCGTGCCCTTCACGATCGGTGGCGGGATCCGGTCCCCCGAAGATGCCCAAGGAGTTCTCGACGCGGGAGCGGACAAGGTTGCCGTTAACAGTGCTGCCGTAGCTGACCCAACGCTGATCTCGCGAATGGCTGATCGCTTTGGATCTCAGTGTGTTGTCCTCGCAGTAGATGCGCGTGAGAGGGCGTCTGGGGGTTCTTGGGAAGTCTTCACTGCCGGTGGGCGTAAAGAGTCCGGAAGAGAGGCCATTGAGTGGATTCGGGAGGGAGTACGGCTTGGAGCTGGTGAAATCCTTCTTACGAGCATGGACAGGGACGGGACCCAAGTCGGATACGACCTTGATCTTCTCAACGCGGCCGCCAAGGCGGTCGAGGTTCCCATCATCGCCTCAGGTGGAGCAGGGTCGCCCCAACACATGGCCGCTGCCTTTGAGACCGGGGCTGATGCAGCGCTGCTGGCGTCAATTCTCCATGACGGAGTGACAACGGTGGAGACAGTAAAGAACGCGTTGCTCGCGCTTGGTGTCGATGTTCGGCCGATAGCCGCCTGAGCTCCTACTTCTTGTTATGGACCGGGCGGAGGCCGAACATGTCGCCGTACCCGACCAGATACATGTTGCGTCCATCGGTGACAGCTGGGCTGAATGCGCCTGTGCCGATTTGGAAGACCCACTTACCTGAGCTTGCCCGTAGGGCTACGACGCGCTTGTTGCCTAGGTCGGAGAACCAAACCAAGTTGCCAATCACGAAGGCGCCGCCAGATATCTTCCCGCCGGCAGGGTAGGTCCAAGTTGTGGACCCAGTCTTTGCGCTCCAAGCGTAAAAGGTCCCGTCATATGAGCCGGCAAACACGGTGGGGCCGATTCCAGGGATGTCAGCTACCGCTGGTGAGCTGTACACGTAATTGCCTGTTTGCCTTGCCCAAGCCAGCTCACCCGATGTTGTGTAGGAGTACATGCGGCCGTCAGTGCTTCCCTCATAAATCCGTCCCCAGGCAACAGCGGGAGTTGAGTAGAAACGCCCGCCCGCGCTCCGAGCCCAGATCCGCTTCCCGCTCTTGAGCGAAATGGCTTGGATCGTGCCTGAGTAGTCGCCGAAATAGAGCCGTCCGCTCGAGAGCGCAAGCGCCGCCTTTACGGAGCCGCCGGCCGAGTAAGTCCAGACAGTGTGGCCATTCGCCTTATTGAGGCAGAAGACTGTTCCATCCTCAGTGCCGAAGATCATCCGATTGCCTGAAATAAGGGGGGAGGACTCAGCCCTGCTCGGGAGTTGCCTAGACCAGATGGTCTTTCCGGTAATAGCGTTCATTGCGGTTGCGGAGCCATGGCCAGATCCTGGGGAGGTAAGGAGTGTGACTGCGTAGACCCTTCCGTCCCCTGGGAGCGCCGGGGAGGACGCGGCAAGAGAACCGAGCCCGCGACGCCAGATCTGTTTGCCTGTCTCCTTGTTGATGCGACGAACCGTGGCGCCGTTATCGAGCAGGTACAGCCCGGTGGGGCCTACAACCGGACTGAACTCGAGAACTTTCTTCCCGCGGTAGCTCCACATTCGGTGGTATGGAGGTCCGAGCTTGGCACTGGTACGAAACCACTTGGTCCTAGCCGCGTCATAGCCGTAGAGAGGCCACTTGACATCTGTGGGGGCTACGGGCTTTGTGGTCGTTGTCGTGAAGGTGGCCTTGGTGTTGCTTACATCACCAGGGTCGCGCAAGGTCAGCCATGCGACCACCGCAATCAGCGCGAGACCTAGTGAAGCGGCCCCGAAAAGGATTCGGCGGCGTTTGAAGTTGGGATTATCGTGCCCGTCCATTGCGAACGATGGTAACGAGGGCGACAATGGAACACATGAGCATTTCCGAACTTAAAGCCAAGGCACTCTCCCGAGCCAGCGATGATTCGCGGGTCGGGGCCCTCTCGGCTGCCCTCGGCGATCGCGCTGATCAGTGTCTGCTTGTCGGTGGATGCGTGCGAGACATGGCGCTTGGACTGCCCCCGGTTGAGCTGGATGTGCTGGTTTTGGGAAACGCGCTCGACCTTGTCGACTCGCTCGGCTTTGACTGTCTGGAAAGACACGAGCGTTTTCTAACTGCCACCTGCGACTTCGACTGGGGACGAGTTGACTTTGCGTCTGCGAGGCGCGAGACCTATGAGCACCCTGGGGCGCTCCCAGAGGTTGAGCCTGCCCCGCTAGAAGAGGACCTCCTGAGGCGCGACTTCACAGTCAACGCGCTCACAATGCCGCTGGGCTCACGTGAGCCCGGGGATTGGCCCGCAGCTGAACTCGGCTGGGCAGATTTGGATGCCAAGCTGCTTCGGGTGCTTCACGATCGCAGCTTTGTGGATGATCCAACGCGGCTTTGGCGAATGGCGCGATATGCCGCAAGATGTGGTCTTACTCCGGAGCCCGAGACGCTCGGGCTGGCACAGGCTGCCGTTGATGGGAAGTTCCTCGAGGGAGTCAGCCCGAGTCGGTTGGGCACAGAGCTGCTGCGGACAATTGATGCCAGCGAGCCTGCTGCGGCCATTGCCAGTGCCGCGCTTCATGGGCTGCTCTCTTCGGTAGGTGGGTCTGGTCTAGGGATCCCGCAGCTGGCCGACATGGCTGATCGCTGGGCGGATCTCGACCAGTCACGGGTTAGGGTTGCTGCCATCTGGTGGCAGGCCGGGCCTGTGAGCGCGGCCCGGGCCGAGCTTATTGCTGACTTGGGGTTGGGCGCTGAGTTGACTGACTTAGCACGACAGGCGAGTGACCCAAGCGGCTTCCTTAATGGTCTCGAGGCAGCTACACGTCCCTCCGAGATTGTCCAGGCCTGTTCCGACTGGGCCCCTGAAGTGGCGGCCCTAGCGTCAACGGCGTCCGTTGGAGACCGCGCCTCCCTCTGGCTTGGTGAGCTGCGCTTTGTCAAGAGCCCTGTGAGCGGGAGAGAGCTCATGGCTGCTGGGATTCCAGAGGGTCCTCTTGTGGGGGTGGGTGTCAGCGCCGGACTGGACTATTTCCTCGACAACGAGCATGCCAGTCAGGCGGATGTACTCGAGGCGGCAACCTCGGCCGCGAGGGATGCTGGATGGCAGAAGTAACGGAGCTTGACGCTGGGTGGGCGATCGACCTTGGCGGCAGCACCGCAGTCTTTACGCTCGCGCAGACTCGAGAGGCTGGACACAGTCTCGACCTGGCAATGAGGAATCCTGAACGCGGAAGGCACATCGCCGAAATTCTTAAGGCTCATGGCGTTCAGGGGTTTGAGATTGCATCAATCAATCAGGTCCACGGCACCGCTGTCGCTGAATGGCATGGCCCTCAGGATGCGGTCGATGCGGACGCGGTGCTCGTAGCTGACATCGGTGTCGCGGCTGTAACTGTTGCGGCGGATTGCCTTCCAGTTGTTCTAGCTGCCACAGGCATAGTCGTTGCGGTCCATGTCGGCTGGCGAGGACTTGCGGCTGGGGTTTTGGAGAGTGCGGTTGACGCTCTCAGACGCCGGTCCGGCGAAGGAGACATTGTCGCGGCCCTTGGTCCCTGTGCTGGTCCATGCTGCTACGAGGTGTCCCGTGAGGTACTCGAAGCGTGCGGAGCTGACTCAGAGTCAGGTGCGGGGCATCTCGACCTGCGGGGGGTGGCATCTGGACGCTTGGAAGCTCGTGGTGTGGCTACTGTCGCAGTGATTGATGAGTGCACTATCTGTTCTGGCGCCGACCGCTTCTTCTCGTACCGTCGCCAGAATGGAACATCCGGAAGGCAGGGAGTTGTCGCATGGTTGAACTAGTAGAAACTGTTGATCCCCAACGGGTTAGGGCAAATCTCGATGAGATTCGCGAGCGGATTGCCTCGGCCGTGCCCGCTGGCACGGACCCAGAGACCATCGAGATTGTCGCAGCCACGAAGTACGTCCCTAGCGCTCTGATGGGTGAGCTACATGAGGGCGGGGTACGAATCGCGGGTGAAAACCGACTCGGTGACCTGACCCAAAAGCAGGAGGAGTGGGGTGACCTCTTCACGTGGGATTTTATCGGTGACCTACAGAGCCGCAAAGCGCCCTCGCTGGTTGGCCACGTCAGGCTGATCCACTCGATCGCGACCGAGAGTGCTCTGAAGAAACTGGAGTCGGCCGAGGCGGGCGACCAGGAGGTGCTGGTCCAGGTCAATCTGTCTGGCGAGGAGAGCAAAGGCGGCATTTCGCCTGACCAGCTTCCAAGGTTTATCGAGTCCCCTGGCTGTTCAGTCGTTGGCCTCATGACCATGCCTCCTTTCACTCAGGACCCGGAGGAGAGTCGACAATGGTTTGCGCAGTTGCGGGAGCTTGCGTCTCAACACGGTCTCGCCAAGCTTTCGATGGGTACCAGCCAGGACTATGAGGTTGCCGTCTCTGAGGGGGCAAACCTGGTCAGGATCGGGGCCTCGCTCTGCCGCTGATAGCTCTGCCCCCGGTGAACCGCCCCTCTAAGTGGCATCATTGCTTGGCAGGATCTAACGGAAAGAGCGCGAAAGACCCAAAATGGCTATGAAAGACACATTCCACAGAACGCTTGTCTACTTCGGTCTCGCCGAGGAACATGACGTTGACGGCTGGGACGGTGCAGAGGCCCCTAGATCTGACTCACGCGAGGCTAGAGGCTCGGTCTCACGGTTCCCTGCCAGGCGTTCCCGTGATGAGATTGACGACATCTTCGGAGACGATGACACGGGGGAGCGCAGAGCACCTCTCAGGCCCGTTGAGTCGCGCCGTTCGGACCAGCGCGTGCATTTCGTGGCACCTAAGAGCTTCAACGACGCTCAAGATGTTGGGGACCGGCTTCGAGATGGTGTTCCCGTGATTATCAATCTTCAAGACGCAGACCCTGCTCTCTCAATGAGGGTCATCGACTTCGCAAGCGGTCTCACCTACGCACTAGGCGGAGGCATGCAGAAGATCGCTGACAAGGTCTTTGTTGTGACTCCTGAGAATGTGGAGTTCTCAGCCGAGCAGAGGGCTGAGATGATTGAGAAGGGCTTCTTCAACCAGAGTTGATCGGCCTCCGGGTCGGACGCTCTGGCGAGCCCATGCAGGTTGGACTGATCGGAGCCGGAAGCATGGCCTCGGCCCTTGCCCGTGGCTGGGGTGAGCCCGTTGTTGTCTCAGACCCTGTGATTGAGCGGGCAGAGGCGCTCGCCGCGGAGACAGGTGGGCGCGCTCTGGCCACGAACCTAGAAGTCGCACAGCAGGTTGACCTCGTTGTCCTGTGTCACAAGCCTGCCCAGTTACAGCAGGTAGCGGCTGAGCTTGATGGGAACGCGAAGGCAGTGATCTCAATCCTTGGCTCGGTCAGCCTGGCCGAGATTCGCTCGGCATATACCCGTACGCCGGCTTACCGAGTTCTTCCAAACCTGCCGGTCGAAGTTGGCAAGGGTGTCCTCTGTTGGCCTAGCGGTAACGGCCCCGACGGAGACCCAGTCAGGGCGCTCTTTGGCCGATTGGGTCACGTTGTTGACCTTGATGAGGATCTGATCGAGCGAGCAATGGCGCTCTCAAGCAACGCGCCAGGCTTCTTGGCCTTCGTTGTTGAGGCGTTCGTTGACGCGGGTGTGGAATACGGCCTAGACCGGCCGCTTGCCACGGAACTTGTGATGCACACGCTCTCAGGCACCGCTGAACTGCTCCAGGTTCGGCAGGGAGACGCGGAGAGGCTTAGGCGTGAAGTCTGTTCCCCTGGTGGGTCGACGGAGCGAGGGGTGGCGGCGTTAGAAGCCACTGGCCTGCGGGACTCCTTCAAGGCTGCAGTCAAAGCAGTTCTGGAGCCCGCTGGATGATCATTCTTGCCACCGTACGGATGCAGATGGCAGGCTTCATGGAGGCCCTCATCCTTGTCTACAGCATTCTGATTGTCGGCTGGGTCGTTGAGTCCTGGGTCCTGTCAAGCGGGATGAGCCCAGGGCGCCTGACTCCCGTCTTTAAGTTTCTGGATGGCGTGGTTGGACCATTCATGTCTCTCCTCAGACGTTTCATTCCGCCACTTGGCCCCGTGGACCTATCACCGTTGGTAGCGCTCTTTGCGGTCCAGCTGGGCGGCGGTATTCTCGTTCAGCTTGTCCGGGGGTGAACGTGTCCCCAAAGCAAGGAGCGTGGCTGCGAGCGTTGGGTCTTGCTTCGTTCGTGCTGCTCTTGGACCAGGCCGTCAAGTCGGCTGTGCGCTCAAACATCATTGTCGGTGAAAGAAGGGATCTTCTCGGTCCACTCGACCTCGTTCGCGTATCCAACCACGGGGTGGCATTCGGCTTCATGGATGGGGCCGGATGGGTTGTTCCGGCCCTAACCGTTGCCGCATTGACCGGCGTGCTGATCTGGTTCGGGCGTCATACATCGTCCTCGCTGGCATGGATCCCGGCCGGCCTCGTGTTGGGTGGCGCACTCGGCAATCTTTGGGACCGCTTCCAAGCCGGCGCGGTGACGGATTTCATCAAGCTGCCACACTGGCCCGCGTTCAACATTGCGGACATGGCTATCACGGTTGGTGTCGTGGCCCTGGTTGTAATCGCGGAAATTTATGGCCGAGACAAGAACCCTCAAGATTCCTGAAGAAGCAGCGGGCCTCCGGCTCGATGCTTGGTTGGGCGAGCACTACGGCTCGAGGACTGCTGCCGTAAGGGCGATTGACTCAGGGCTCGTGCTAGTGGATGGTGAGCTGCGGGCCAAGTCGTGGCCGGTTTCGGAGGGAGAGACCGTCGTCCTGACTGCCCCGGCGGCGAAGCCTGCGTTGAAGGGTGAGGCAGGCCCCCCAATCGAGGTTGTCTACATCGATGAATGGCTGATGGTTGTTTCGAAGCCACCCAACCTTGTTGTGCACCCAGCGCCAGGCCATCAGACTGGGACGCTCGCCCAACTTCTGGCTCATCAGATTGGAGGAGGGGAGGAGGAGCGCGCAGGGATAGTCCACCGGCTTGATCAGCACACCAGCGGGCTCATGATTCTTGCCCGGCAGGAGGAGTCCCACCGCGTGCTGCGGCAAATGCTTGAGGACCGAGATGTAAAGCGCGGTTACAAAGCACTGGTTGTTGGGGCGCCGGAAACGCGGGAGGGGACCATCGATGCGGCGATTGGCCGTGACCGCAGAGTACGCACACGGATGTCAACTTCTACGGACACTCCGAGAGACGCAATAACCCACTTCACAGTCGATCAGGCGTTTCCCTATGCCACCCTTCTAGATGTATCGCTCCAGACCGGGCGAACACACCAGATTCGCGCTCATCTGAAGGTCATCGGACTTCCGGTGGCGGGGGATCCCGAATATGGGGTTCCAAACGCCTTCGGACTGGAGCGACAGTTCCTGCACTCAGCCTCGCTCGCATTTGCACACCCGATTACAGAGGAGCCACTTGGCTTTGAATCAGAGCTGCCTGAGGACCTTGCGAGTGCCCTAGAGAGGGCCCGTCTGGGTGAAGTTCCGCTCAGCAAGTGACTGAATTAGGCCGGATCGCCTAACATTGCTGGTCAATCGGAACTCAACCCGTTTGGTGGATCGGCTGCGACCCTCCCCGCTTTGAAGCGGGGCGCAGTTACGGACCAGACGGCATCAAAAACAATTAACAAAGGGAGTACCTAAACATGGCCGCCACTGGCATCCGTGAATTGCTGGAAGCCGGAGTTCACTTCGGACACCAGACTCAACGCTGGGACCCACGCATGCGCCGTTATATCCACGGCGAGATGCAGGGCATTTACCTCATTGACTTGCTCCAGACGGAGGCGCTTCTTGCGAAGGCCCAGGCCTTCTGCGCTGAGACCGCCCGTCGCGGTGGAACCGTGCTGTTTGTAGGCACGAAGAAGCAGGCCCGTGACGCCGTTCGCGAGGCAGCGGAAGCCGCTGACATGCCATATGTCAACCACCGTTGGCTCGGCGGACTTCTGACCAACTTCCAGACCATCTCAAGGCGGATCAAGCGTCTCCATGACCTTGAGCGCTACTCAGCCGAGGGCCAGCTTGCGTTGCTCCCAACCAAGGAGCGGATGTCAGCAGAAGCCGACCTTGTCAAGCTGACAAACAACCTCGGTGGCGTCAAGCACATGACACGAGTTCCTGACGTAGTCATCGTCTTTGACATCAACACTGAGGAGATCGCCGTCAAGGAGGCAAACCGCCTCCGCATCCCAGTCATTGCACTTGTGGACACAAACTGCGACCCAACCGGAGTCGACTTCGTGATTCCGGGCAACGACGATGCCATGCGCTCGTGCCAGCTGATCGCCAACTCAATCAGCGATGTCATCGCACAGTCGAGAGGTCTCTTCAAGGCAGAGGAGGAGCAGGCTCGCGCTGAGGCAGCTGCTCGCGCCCTTGCCGACAAGGAAAACCGTGAAAAGCGTGAAGCCGAAGAGGCAGCACGTCGACTCGCAGTTGAAGAGGAAGCTGCCACCAAGGCAGCGGCCCAGGCCGTCGTCATCGAAGCAGCAGAGGCTGAGCAGGCGAGAGCCGAGGCTGAGGTTGCTGTACGCGAGGCAGTTGCAGAGCGCGTTGCTGAACAGGCAGAAGCCAACGCAGCAGCAGAGGCCGCAACAGCAGCAGAGCCAGAGGCTCCCGCTGCTGAGGCAACACCACAAGCCGACGCTGAGCCTGCGAAGGAGACGGAAACGGACGCAGCTCCAGACGAAGCTGCTGCTCCCGCGGAGGCTGAGGCTCCCGCAGAGGAGGCTCCAAAAGCCGAGGAGGAGTCCGCGTGAGCATCAAAGCCGCTGATGTAAAGGCCCTCCGAGAGAGGACCGGAGCAGGAATGCTCGACTGCAAGAAGGCTTTGGAAGAGGCCAACGGTGACATTGATGCCGCAGTTGAGAGCCTGCGCGTGAAGGGCCTTGCTAATGCTGCCAAGCGCGGAGACAAGGAAGCTAGCCAAGGCGTAGTCGCCAGCTACATCCACTTCAATGGCACTCTTGGGGCGATGGTCGAAGTTGACTGTGAGACCGACTTTGTAGCCCGCAACGAGGAGTTTGTCTCGTTCGCCAACGATGTTGCCATCCATGTAGCCGCAGTTGGGCCGCTCTACGTCGACGAGGATTCAGTTCCTGCGGAAGAGCGTGAGGCTGAGCTTCGCGTACTGAAGGAGCTTGACGCCGATAAGCCTGAGGAAATCCGCGCCAAGATTGCTGAGGGTCGGATCGGAAAGTGGCTTGATGAGGTTGTCCTGCTGAGGCAGCCCCATGTCAACGGTGACCGCTTTGAGGGTCGCACTATCGAAGAAATTAGAGCAGAGCTAGCGTCCAAAACTGGCGAGAACGTCGTTATTCGACGCATCTCGAGATTTGCGGTCGGAGGCTGAGCCAGAGCATGGCGGAGAACGGCCCCTACCGGCGTATCCTCCTGAAGCTGTCAGGTGAGTCTCTGATGGGCGACTTGGAATATGGAACGGATCCAAAGCGGGTCCAGTCCATTGCCCGACAGATCGCTGCTGTTCACGCTGATGGGGTAGAGGTCGGCATTGTTGTCGGAGCCGGCAACATTTACCGCGGTCTGGCTGGAGCTGCTGAAGGAATGGACCGCGCCACAGCTGACTACATGGGGATGCTCGCCACTGTTCTCAACGCCTTGGCGCTTCAGGACGCTCTAGAGACTGCAGGCGCTCCAACGCGCGTCCAGTCAGCGATCACGATCAGTGAAGTAGCGGAGCCGTACATTCGCCGCCGGGCGATGAGGCATCTAGAGAAGGGACGGATCGTTGTCTTCGCAGGTGGCACAGGCAATCCGTTCTTCACCACCGATACGGCCGCAGCGCTGAGGGCGGCTGAGATCAGGGCGGAAGTGGTCCTGATGGCCAAGAACGGGGTTGAGGGTGTGTATAGCGCTGATCCCGCCGTTGATCCCGACGCTGAGTTCATCCCAAACATCACGCACATGGAGGCCATCGAGCGCCGACTTCAGGTGATGGATACCACCGCCCTTTCGCTGTGTCTCGAGAACGGACTTCCAATCCAGGTGTTCAATATGTCCGAGGACGGGGCCATCGGCCGTGTCGTGTCGGGCGAGCAGGTAGGTACGCTGGTAAGCACATGATCGACGACCTTCTCAAAGACGCTCAAGAGCGCATGCACAAGTCAGTTGAAGCAACCCGAGGGGAGTTCGGCTCGGTACGCACAGGACGTGCGTCCCCAGCCCTACTTGACCGAGTTGTTGTGGATTACTACGGGACCCAGACTCCACTTACGCAGATGGCTACGGTCAGCGCGCCTGAGGCAAGGCTGTTGACGGTCATGCCTTACGACGCTGCGAGCCTCGGCGATATCGAGCGTGCCATTGTCGCCGCTGATCTCGGCATCACACCAGGTAACGATGGGAACATCATCCGTCTTTCAATCCCCGAGTTGACTGAGGAGCGCCGCAAGGAGCTCGCAAAGATTGCCAAGGGAATCGCTGAAGAGGGTCGGATTGCGATTCGGAATATCCGGCGTGACGTGATGCAGGATCTGAAAGCCCTCAAGGATTCCGGAGAGTCGGGTTCTGATGAGGAGCATCGTGCTGAGGAGTCGCTTCAGAAGCAGACCGACGCCCAGATTGCCGAGCTCGATGAACTTCTCGCTCGCAAGGAGTCGGAGATTCTCGAAGTTTGAGTCCGCCTGAGCCGCGACGGGCTAAAACCGTTGCGATTATCACTGACGGCAATGGTCGTTGGGCCCAGGACCGAGGACAGCCCGTTGTGGAGGGGCATGCGGCTGGTGCCGATACGGTCAAGGCCCGACTCCGCGACTGCGTTGAGTTTGGCGTTGAGCAGCTGACCGTTTACTCCTTCTCAACTGAGAACTGGTCACGGTCAGCCACTGAGGTCCGTGGCTTGATGAAGATGTTCGATGAGCGACTCCAGAGCGAGACCCCAGAGCTCAACGCTGAGGGAGTTCGGATGCGGTTCGTTGGGGACCGAGCCGACCGACGGATTCCAAAATCGCTGGTTGAGCGGATGGCTTGGGCCGAGGCGGAGACGGCAAAGAACGACCGAATAGACCTCTTTGTTGCGTTTAACTATGGAAGTCGGGATGAGATCGTTCGTGCCGCAGGGAAGTACAAGGGTGGCGGGGAGAAGGAGTTCAACAAGCTGATTGGGCAATCGGGACTCCGGGATCCCGACCTTTTGATCCGTACAAGCGGGGAGCAACGGATCTCCAACTTCCTTCTGTGGCAATGTGCGTACAGCGAGTTCGTCTTTCATGAGTCGCTCTGGCCAGACTTCACGCGGGAGGACCTGCGTTTCTGTCTAGACGAGTACACAGCACGAGAGAGAAGATTTGGGGGCCGGAGATGAAGCGAAGTGATCTGATGGGACGATTCTTGGTGTCGGTTCCACTGGCAGCGCTTGCGGTGGTTCTGGTGGCGGTCGGCGGGTGGTTCTTCGCGGCCGCTGTGACCGCGATCGGCTGCCTCTGTCTCCACGAGCTCTACGAATTGCTCGCTGCCCGACGGCCGCTCAGGCTAGCTGGGTTTGCTGGGCTGGCAGGGTGTGTTATTGCTGCCAAGTTGGGTGGTCCGTCAGCCCTGCTGTTTGCCGTCTGGGTAACGCTGCCGCTGACTTTTGCCATGGCGGCTGCCAAGCCCCAGCTCGACGGTTCGACTGATTCGGTCCTAGCGACTGGACTAGGGATCTGGTGGATTGCAATCGGCTTTAGCCATGCCGTGTTGCTGCGCGACATGACACATGGCGGAGGGATAGTCCTTGACGCTCTGGTTGCCACGTTTGCCGGGGATACCGGTGCCTACTTTGGCGGGCGCTCGTTTGGGACTAAGCCGCTGGCACCGAGGATCTCTCCACGCAAGACCGTTGAGGGACTTCTCGCAGGGATGATCGCTGCTGTGGCTGCTGCGTTTGTAGCGAGCCTCTACCAGGATTGGCTTGCGGCGGGAACGGCAATTGCGATCGGCGTCACCGTTGCGGTTCTAGCCCCAGCCGGGGATCTCTTTGAGAGCCTGATCAAGAGGGATGCTGGGGCCAAGGACACGGCCCGGACCCTCGGGCCTCATGGCGGCGCTTTAGATCGTCTCGACGGAGTTTTGTTCTCCATCGTTGGGGTCTATTGGGTCTGGCACCTACTGGGGTGATGGACTTCAGCCCTTCATGTGCCAGCATGGCCCTATGAAGCGAATTGTGATTGCCGGGGTAACCGGCTCCATTGGGACCCAAGCCGTTGAGGTTCTGGCTGGCAATGATGCGATTGCGATCGTTGGTATGGGTGCGGGAAGAAGGGCTGGAGAGCTTTTTGATCTAGCCGCCCAGGCCGGGGTCACGGAGCTTGCTTTAGCCGCGGAGCGGTTCGCTGAGCAAGTGCCAGATGGAGTGACCCTCCGAGTGGGGGTAGGCTCAATCGAGGCGCTGATCTCTGAGCTCAAACCGGACCTTGTCCTTAATGCCCTTGTCGGTTACGCCGGTCTATCGGTGACTAGGTCCGCTCTAGAGAGCGGGGCGGATGTAGCACTTGCGAACAAGGAGTCCCTCGTTGCGGCTGGCCATCTGGTGAAGGAGTTAGCGGCAGAGAACGGATGCGAGATCATTCCCGTTGATTCTGAACACGCGAGTCTGGCCCAGCTGCTTGAAGGGGTGGCACCCAATGAGGTATCCAGCCTTACGCTGACGGCGTCCGGCGGTCCTTTTCGGGGCTGGACGGCTGAACGCATGGCCAATGTGACGGTGGAGGAAGCTCTTAACCACCCGACCTGGGCGATGGGGGGCAAGATCACCATTGATTCGGCCACGATGATGAACAAGGGTCTTGAGCTGATAGAGGCTCATCACCTCTTCGGGTTTCCGTATGAAGACCTGAATGTGCTGGTCCACCCGCAGTCAATCGTTCACGCTCTTGTTGAACTCGCCGATGGGATGCAGCTTGCTCACATGGGAATGCCTGACATGAAGGCTCCTATTGCTTGGGCTGTGGAGGGTAGAACCCGACGCAATATTGGCGTCGCTCCTCTGGGCTTGGCAGCGGTTGGAAGTCTTACCTTTGAGGAGCCGGACCTAACTGCCTTTGCTGCCCTTCCGCTAGCAATTGCCGCCGGCTCGCGCGGTGGGAGCGCGCCCGCTGTCCTCAACGCCGCCAACGAGGTTGCGGTCACAGCATTTCTTGAGGGGCGGATCCCCTTCGGGGAGATCATTCCCTTGGTCGCCGGTTCCCTAGGACAGCTTGAGGACCTGCCCGGCTCGACATTCGCTGAGCTTGATGAGGCTGACAGCGCGGCCCGAGCCCTCACTGCTGAAGCAGCAAACGCAATTGAGGTCGGGGCGTGAGCTGGCTTCTGACCATCGCCGGAATTGCAGCGTTGATCGTGATCCACGAAGGTGGGCACGCGATCGCCGCCCGCCTAGTTGGCATGAAGGTAGAACGGTTTGCTCTGTTCTTCCCGCCGATTCTGCTGAAGCGCAAGATTGGTTCAACGGAGTTCGCTTTGGGGTCCATCCCACTTGGTGGGTATGTCCGGATCACTGGGCAGAACCCTGTGGAGGAGGTGTCTGAGGAGGACGAATCCTGCTCATACGCACATAAGGCGATCTGGAAGAGGGCGTTTGTGATCGCAGCGGGCCCAGCCGCAAACCTTCTCACGTGCCTAGTACTTGTAACCGCGCTCTTGATGGTGAGTGGGCAACAGACGCCGACATCAAGGATTAGCGGAAGCGCCCTCCAAGCACCGGCATTGGGGTCTCTGAAGGCCGGTGATCGCATCGTTTCGGTGGATGGTGTGAAGGGAGGTCCGGAGGCGTTCGTCAAGCAGACTCGGTCGCATCGCTGCGTGCCTGCCCAAACTCCCGGCTGCTACGCGACAGCTGCCGCCGCCGTGGTCGTTGTCCGGAATGGTCACACCGAACGCCTCCTGCTCTTCCCGCGCTATGACGAGAAAGCTAAGGCAATGCGGCTTGGCTTCGCTTTTGCCACAGACCGACATGGCGTTCCGTTCGGGGAGGCCGCTGGGACCTCAATCACAGCGTCTTGGCATGTCAGTCAGGCAACCTTCAAAGCAATATCTGGGGTTGCTGACTCCAAACAGCGGAGCCAGCTAGGAGGGATCGTCGGGGGTGTTGCGGTTACGGAGGAGGCATTCTCCGAGGATCTCGTCAACGCACTTGAGCTTCTCGCCTTCATCTCGTTATCGATTGCGCTCGTGAACCTCCTTCCAATACTTCCCCTCGATGGCGGTCATCTCCTTTGGCTGCTGATTGAAAAGGTTCGTGGGCGTCCAGCCAGCACCCAGGCCTTAGAGCGGGCTGCGCTGATCGGCTTTGGGCTAGTGGCGGTTCTCTTTGTGATCGGCTTATCCAATGACATCGGCCGGCTTGGATCGGGCGGCTTTTCACAGCCTCACTGAGCCGGCGTTGCGATAGGCTCGGGCTCTATCTCTAGGGGGGAGAAATGAGCAACTCATCAGCCAGCGCAACGATGGCACTAGCCATCCGAGAAACAGCAGCAAACCACGGGGATATCGTCGCGGTTAGGACGGCCGATGATGAGGTTTCGTTCACTTGGTCCCAGCTGCTTGATGAGATAGATCTCATTGCAGGTGGTCTGGTCGGGCTTGGCGTTGGCCGGCCTGACACGGTTGCGCTGATGATGGGTAACCGTCCTGAGTTTCATATCGCGGATATGGCAGTGGTCACTGCTGGCGGCACTCCATTCTCGGTCTACCAGACCTACACCGCTGACCAAATTAAGTACTTGCTGGAGGACGCAGCTCCGAAGGTGGCGATTGTCTCGTCTGAGTATCTCGACGTGATGCTGGAGGCACAGGCAGGAACGAGCCTTGAGACGATCATCACCGTCGACGGGGAGACCGACCCAGCGCGGCCGATTCTCAAGGCATGGGCTGATGTAAGGGGTTCCAACCCATCGTTTGATGCTCAGGCTGCGGCCGAGGCTGTTGAGGAAGGCGACGTTCTGACTTTGATCTACACCTCCGGTACCACCGGCCCTCCTAAGGGGGTTGAGCTCACACACGGCAACCTTCTTCCCGTCACGCGTGCCGTTGCCGAGCTCGTCCACCTCCAGCCCGGGGACCGGCTGATCTCCTGGCTTCCTGCGGCTCATATTGCCGAGCGTGATGCCCACCACTACATCCCGATTGTCTATGGGGCATCCATTACCTGCTGTCCCGACCCACGCCAGATCATCCAGTTCCTTCCGCAGGTTCGGCCAAACTGGTTCTTCGCCGTACCAAGGATCTGGGAGAAGCTCAAGGCGGGGCTTGAGGCCATGCTGGCAGCGCAGCCACCGGAGCAGTCAGCGCCCCTGACTGAAGCTCTTGCAGACGCCATTGAGGCCATCCAAATCGGACAGCGCGGCGACACCGTCCCGGCCGACCTAGCAGCGCGCGTCAGCCATGCCGACGAGACATATTTCAAAGGCCTCCGCACCATGCTTGGCTTGGATGACGTTCGGACAGTGGGCGTCGGAGCAGCGCCAACGCCACCTGAGGTAATTGAGTTCTTTCACGCCATTGGGATTGAGCTCGCAGAGCTCTGGGGCATGTCGGAAACATGTGGTTACGGAACTCTCAATCCAGCTGGTGCCGTGCGGATTGGAACGGTGGGACCGCCTTCTCCTGGCGCCGAGATCAAGATTGCTGAGGATGGGGAAGTCCTGATTCGGGGCGCCTGCGTGATGAAGGGGTACCGGAACAACCCGAAGGCAACGGCGGAAACGATTGACACGGAAGGTTGGCTCCACACCGGTGACATTGGGATTCTCGACGACGCGGGCTATCTCAAGATCGTTGATCGGAAGAAGGAGATCATCATCAACGCTGCGGGTAAGAACATGTCGCCGGCAAACATTGAGGCGACCGTAAAGACCTCGAGCCCACTGATTGGGCAGGCCTGCGTAATCGGGGACGCTAGGCCCTACAACACGGCGTTGATCGTTCTTGATGTGGACATGGCTCCAGCGTGGGGCAGCCAACACGGCATTGCCACCAGCGACCTAGCCACACTTTCGGCGGACCCACAGATCAGAGCGGAGCTTGAGGCGGCGATCGACACGGCGAATCAGAAGATGGCGCGTGTTGAGCAGATCAAGCGCTTTGTCATCCTCCCAACTGACTGGGAGCCGGGTGGTGACGAGCTGACTCCGACGATGAAGCTCAAGCGCAAACCGATCGCTGCGAAGTATTCCGCTGAAATTGAGGAGCTGTACTCCTGATCAGGAGCGCATTTCCGGCGGACTGCCAGCCCGCGTCGTAGACTACGCCCATGGCCTCAAAGAGACAGATTGTCGTTGGCGACGTTCCGATCGGCGGTGGTGCCCCCGTAGCCGTCCAGACGATGACTAAGACGGAGACGGCCAACCTCGAAGAGACGATGGCTCAGATCCACCGTGTAGCCGAGGCCGGAGCAGACATTGTTCGCGTTGCGGTCCCACGGGACGAGGATGTAGAGGCCCTCAAGGTGATTGTTGTCAAGTCACCAATCCCGGTCATCGCAGACATTCACTTCAACCACACCCTTGCCCTCAAGGCCCTTGATGCCGGGGCCCACTGCATCCGAATCAATCCCGGCAACATTGGTGGACCTGAGAAGGTCAAGGAAGTAACTGCGAAGGCCCACAACCTTGGGATCCCATTGAGGATCGGGGTCAACTCAGGGTCGCTTCCCAAGCACCTGCATGACATGGAGAAGGAAGACTCAGTCCAGGCCCTTGTTACTGCTGCCGTTGAGTTTGTAGAGTTGATGGACGGCTTCAACTTCGAGAACTTCAAGGTATCGATCAAGTCCACAAATGTTCCCAACACGATCGCGGCAAACCGCCTTCTTTCTAGCAAGATTGACTTCCCGCTCCACCTCGGCATCACCGAGGCCGGAACACGTTGGACGGGCTCCTTGAAGTCCTCCGTTGGACTAGGGACCCTCTTGGCTGATGACATCGGCGACACCATCCGGATCAGCCTTTCGACGTTCCACGCTGAGGAGGAAGTCAAGGTTGGTTGGGAGATCCTGAAGGCCCTCAAGCTTCGCGAGCGCGGTCCCGTGTTGATCGCGTGCCCTACATGTGGCCGACTCCAGTTCGATATGGACAGTGTGGTTGCAGAGATCGAGCAGCGGCTAGAGGCCTATGCCGATCCCATTGAGGTTGCTGTACTCGGGTGTGCGGTGAATGGCATTGGAGAGGCGTCACACGCTGACTTTGGAATTACTGGGGCCAAGAACGAAGGCTTGATCTTCTCGCGCGGGAAGGCACTGCGAAAGGTGCCCCAAGACCGTCTCGTTGAGGAGCTCTTCGTCGAGATTGACCGTTATGCAACGGCCAAAGAGATCAAGGTGGATGAGCGAGCAGCCGCCGAGGGAACTGAGTGGCTTGCGCAGATAGAGGCTGAGAATGCTCACGATCTCACCCCTGAGAGACTTAAGGCGATGGAGGCTGAGCAGGCAGCTCGCGAAGGCGCGGCTGAGCCGCTGGTCGACGAGGAGTCCTCGCCGACCGCGGGCCGCAGATTCAGCCGAAGCGGCTGATCAGACTGCTGCGAACCGGGCTGCTACCCGGTTCCAATCAACAACATTCCAGATTGCGCTGAGGTAATCGGGGCGACGGTTCTGGTAGTTCAGGTAGTAAGCGTGCTCCCAGACATCGATGCCAAGAAGTGGCGTCTGTCCCTCGCTAAGTGGGCTGTCCTGGTTTGGAGTGCTGACGACGGCAAGTCCTGCTCCGTCATGGATAAGCCAGGACCAGCCCGAGCCGAAACGAGCGACGCCAGCATCATTCATTGCTGTGCGGAGCGCGTCAGCGGACCCGAAAGCCTCATCGATAGCAGCGGCTAGATCACCGGTTGGATCTCCGCCTCCGTCTGGAGAAAGGGATTCCCAGAAGAGAAGGTGGTTGTGGTGGCCTCCGGCGTTGTTTCGGACAGCCATGCGGGACGCCTCTGGGACATCGGCAAGCCGAGCGAGAAGCTCCTCAACGGAAACATCCGCGAGTGGCGTTCCGTCCAGGGCAGCATTGGCCTTGTCTACATAAGCCTGATGATGCTTGTCGTGGTGGATCTGCATTGTGGCCTCATCAATGTGGGGCTCAAGTGCGTCATATGCGTATGGAAGTGCGGGAACCTCGTAAGCCATTTCCTGCTCCAATCGGTTGGTGGAAAGTCCGCCGGTATCGGCGTCATGTGTCCTATTCCTAGCAGGGCTGGATGCGGCGAGGGTTCAGCCCGGGGCAGGGGCGGCTATCGTCCGCCTCCGTGGATCGCCTCTCTTCATACCTACTTCCGACCGAGAAGGAAGATCCAGCCGACGCTGAGGCCCTTTCCCATCGGCTGATGGTCCGTGCCGGACTGATTCGCCAGCTCGGGGCTGGCTTCTGGAGCTGGATGCCCGCGGGATGGCGCGTACACAACCGCGTTACGTCCATCATCCGCGAGGAGATGGAGGCAATTGGCGGCCTTGAGATGCTGATGCCCGTTCTAATGCCTGCTGAGCCGTGGATCAAAACCGGTAGGCACGACATCCCCGAGCTCTTCCGCCTCAAAGACCGTAAGAGCGCCGATCTCGTGCTAGCGATGACGCACGAGGAGGCTGTCACCACACATGCGGCGCAGCTTATTCGCTCCTATCGGGATCTCCCACTGATCCTGTGGCACATGCAAATCAAGGAACGCGACGAGCCAAGGCCACGCGCAGGTGTGCTTCGGACCCGTGAGTTCATCATGAAGGACGCGTACTCGTTTGATCGCGATGAGGCAGGCTTGGCTGAGTCGTATGAGAAACATGTTGTTGCCTATGACCGGATCTTTGACCGCTGCGGGATCGAGTGGTACAGGGTTGAGTCAGACGTAGGCATGATGGGCGGGTCGGCTGCTCATGAGTACATGGCCCCATGCGCTGCAGGTGAGAACGAGGTCGCTCTCGCTCCTGGCTACGCGGCCAATGTTGAGATCGCAAGCGCGACAGCCCAGTCCGTTGATCTGGAGTCAAGTTCGAATCAGCCAACAAGGGTGGAGACGCCAGGCCTCACGACTATTGAACAAGTCTCATCATCCATGGGGCTTCCCACGGGCGGACTACTGAAGGCTGTCCCAGTTATGGCAGGGGGGACCTTCACAGTTGCGGTCGTCCGTGGCGACCACAGGCTCAACGAGATCAAGTTCGCCAACGCGATGGGAGTGGACGTCAGGCAGGCGAGCGCGGATGAGATCGAACAGCATCTCGGGCCGGCGGGCTTCATTGGCCCGGTAGGTACCGATGTTCCTGTGGTTCTTGACAGTGCCGTTTCGTCCGAGCATGACTATGTGGTTGGAGCTAACGAGGCCGATGCCCACCTGTCTGGGGTTCGACCTGGACGCGATTTCAGCTTCACTCAGGCGGACATTCGCAGTGTTGAGGCCGGAGACCTCGTTGGAGGCAGCCCAATCACGATTGAGCCTGCGATTGAGGTTGGAAACATCTTCAAGCTGGGTACGCGCTACTCAGAGGCATTGGGAGCTAACTTCCTTGACGAGTCTGGCAAGCAGCAACCCATCGTGATGGGGTCCTATGGGATCGGGCCAGCGAGAATCGCTGCGGCGGCCGTCGAACAGCGAGGCAGCGACCGAGGAATTGACTGGCCCGCCTCGCTCGCTCCATGGGATATTGAGGTATTGGCGCTAGGCAAGAGCGACTCCCGTGAACTTGAAGTAGCCACCCGGATCGCGCAGGACCTCCAGGACGCCGGAGCAGACGTTCTGCTCGACGACCGTGAAGCCTCGCCGGGCGAGAAGTTTGCGGACGCTGACTTGGTTGGTTGCCCGATCCGACTGACCGTTGGGCGCAAGGGACTTGAGAAGGAGACGGTTGAGGTTCAGGTGCAAGGTGCTGAGAAGACCGACATGGCCTTAGCGAGTGCTGGTAGCGAGGTCGCCGAGATCTGGAAGAGTCTCTCCTGAGCAGCAAGCGACCAGGTTGGAAGCGACTTGTGGGTGCTGATAGATCGGGCCCACCTCCCGCCGCCACCCTAAGCGGAGCTCCATGGAACCCGTGGACCATCCCCAACGCGATAGCTGGGGCGAGGCTTGTTGGAATTCCTGTCTTCCTCTGGATGGTTCTCTCCACTGATGATGGTCACAATGTCAACGCAGCGATCCTCTATGCGGTGATTGGCTGGAGTGACTACTTCGATGGCTTTATTGCCCGTTTGACCGGTCAGTACAGCCGGCTAGGCGCTCTTCTTGATCCAGTTGCGGATCGTGGCCTTGCCCTGGCCGGGATGTTCATCGCGCTGAGGTACGACCTGCTTCCTGCTTGGGCGGTATGGATCGTGCTTGCGAGGGAAGCACTGATGCTCGTGCTCGGACAGTGGGCTCTTCGGAAGGGCGTAGAGGTGCGGATTAACTGGCCGGGTCGCCTTGGAGTGGGTCCAGTGCTAGCGGCCCCATTCTGGGCGATGATCAACTTCGACACCTTTGCCCAGATCTTGCTCTTTACCGGGCTGGCCCTCAGCCTGTGGGCAACCGTTCTCTACGCACGGGACGCTCGCCGTCAGCTGAAGGGCGATTGCACACCCTCCACCTCTGGTTGACCCTTTAGCCCACGCCGGGGTAGACTCGGTTTTCAATGGCTGCTCACTGCTCCGAATGCGGCGCCTCCGTCACGGAAGGCTCCCAATACTGTCAACGCTGCGGTTCTTTCATCGGCTCTGAGCCAGATGGGGCTACTGGCGCATGGAAGGTTGGGGAAACCGGCGAGCTAGAGGCGGTCTCCGCTGGCACCGATAGCGATGGTTCGTTTCTCGTCGTGCGTTCAGGGGGCGGCAGGGCAGGGGAGAGCTTCCACCTTGAGGATGGTCGTCAAACCATTGGCCGCAGCCCCCAAAGCTCGGTCTTCCTCGATGACATAACGGTTTCCCGCGATCACGCTGTGCTTGTTGAGCGGGCTGGTCAATGGTGGATTGACGACTGTGGGTCCTTGAATGGCACATATGTAAACCGACAGAGGATTGACAGCCAGGTGTTGTCTGACGGAGATGAAGTCCAAGTTGGCAAGTATCGACTGGCGTTTCTTAACAAATGAGCGAGACTCCGATGACTGATGAGGCTCCGGCCAAGACCGCTGATGGGCGGACGATCGGCGCGGTCTGTGAGGCGCTTTCGAGGGAATTCCCCGATCTCACGATCTCTAAGATCCGCTATTTGGAGGACCGCGGACTTCTGACCCCGCGCAGAACCGCTGGCGGCTACCGCATCTACGGCAAGACGGAGGTCAGTCGACTTCGAACTGTCTTGAGGCTTCAGCGCGACGAATTTCTTCCGCTTAAGGTGATCCGCCAAGAGTTGGCCGTTGGACGCAAAGAGGCGACGAGTCCAGATGGTGCCTCCGCACCAGTGACTCCTAAACGCAGGGCGACGGCTGTAGAACGGAACTCGTCCTGGACTACGCTGGATGACGTACTCCTCGACACGGGAGTGGAGCCTGCGCTCGTGAAGGAGCTGCAGGACTACGGGGTTGTTAAGGGCGAGCAGCGTGGCGCGGAGATTGGATTCGATGACACGGAAGTTGAGATCGTTCGCGCGGTAGGGGAGCTCGCTAGGTACGGCGTGGCCGGTAGGAATCTGAGGGTTTTCAGAAGTTCAGCCGACCGAGAGTCTCAGCTTTTGCAGCAGATTCTCGCACCGTCGCTTCGCTCTAAGAATCCCCAACGTCGAGCCGAGGCGGTTGAGGCGCTTGACAACCTCGCGTCTGTGACGAGCTATTTGGGACATCTTCTTCTGGTGCGGGATCTTCGTCATATGGCTGACCCTCAGTAGCCGGAATGCCAAGTGCACGCTGTCAGATAGAGCTCAAGGTCCCCGCTGACAAAGCATGGGCCTATGCGGCTGACCCGTCGCGCTTGCCACGCTGGTGGCCGGCGGTTGAGCGAGTAGACAGAACTAATGATGAGAGCTACACCCGATGGGTGATGTCACCGCGAGGCCGGGCTGTCCCGATGGCGTTCAGACTCGCAGAGCTTGAGGCGGGTCACAAAGTGATCTGGCAGCAAGATCTAGCTGGGACTGCTTTTGCCCGGTCAGTGCGGTCAAGCCAAGAGACCATTGAGGTTGTGCCCAGCGCAGGCGGCTCGACGGTCGACATTTCCATCAAGAGGCGCCTCAAGGGAACGGCGCGGCTTGGCTCGATACTTGTTCACCGGGGACAGCGGCGTGAGCTGAGTGCTGCCGCGGAGAATCTGAAGGCGAATCTCGATGGCTGAGCGGAAGGAGATGCCACTTTGGGGCTGGGGCGACGCGGAACATTCGCGCGAGGTGCCCCTTGGCGCTGCTGAGAACCTTTCTGGCGAGCTTGGGTTCGCGGCCGGCACCGATGTTGGGGCCCGGCGGATTGGGGACTTTGATCTAGCAGCGCCGGTTCTAAGCCCCGAGCTGCTGGAGCGGTTGAGCAGCATGGTCCCAACAGGTTCTGTAAGCACCGAGCCTTGGCTGCGCCTCCTGAGAGCGGCCGGCAAGAGCTACGCAGATGCGGTGCGGATGCGCGCCGGAAGACCAGGCGACGCGCCTGACGCGGTTGTCACGCCTGGGGAGGAGGAGGAGATTGCCGGGGTTCTCCAACTCTGTTCGGAACTTCGGATCGCGGTTGTTCCGTTCGGCGGAGGAACCAGCGTTGTAGGCGGGCTATCAACTATTCGCAAGGACTTCATTGGCTCAATTAGCCTTGATCTCGGCGCACTCTCAGGCCTAGTCAGCGTTGATAAGGACAGCCTCCTTGCCACATTCAGGCCTGGTACTAAGGGACCAGAAGCTGAGGCGCTCCTTAAGCCCTATGGCCTCACTGTTGGCCACTTCCCCCAGAGCTTTGAGTACGCCTCTATTGGCGGCTTTGTCGCTACTAGGTCAGCTGGGCAGTCGTCAACCGGCTACGGGCGAATCGACCGGAATGTGATGGGTCTCAAGGTGACAACTCCAACCGGCCGTATTGAGCTGGCCCCGATGCCGGGCTCTGCGGCCGGGCCCGACCTTAGGCAGCTACTGATCGGCTCTGAGGGAACACTAGGTGTTATCGATGAGGTGACCCTCAGGGTGCACCCCTCGCCCGCCAGCATGGTTGACAGGGCTTGGATAGCACCCGACTTTGAGACCGGGCGAGAAGTTCTTCGCCTGATTGAGCAGGATGGCTGTGCCCCAGACGTGGCCAGGCTTTCGGACGAACGTGAAACCGAGGTGAACTTGCTCCTTGCCGGTGACTCGCTGGCGGTCAAGCTTCTACGCAGATACCTTCGCTTGAGGCGGAGAAGCAACGGCTGTCTAATGATCACCTGCTTTGAGGGTGAATCGGTTGATGTGGCGCGTCGGAGCCAGAGAGCGAGCGCACTGATGAGGAAGCACCACTGTCTCTCACTCGGCTCCAGGGTCGCTAAGGGTTGGCGTAAAGGCCGGTTTGCCGGACCATACATACGCGACTCGCTGATGGATGGCGGGCTCTTTGTTGAGACCCTGGAAACCGCTAGCAACTGGTCAAACCTTGGCCGTCTCTACGACGCCGTGAGGACTGAGCTACAAGGGGAACTTGAGAAGGAGGGTGGGACGCCAGTAGTTATGTGCCACGTCTCCCATCTCTATCCAACTGGCGCATCCCTCTACTTCACCTTTGCTGGGAAGCAGCCGTATGACTCGGTTGAAGAGCGACTTGCTCTCTGGCAGCGTGTGAAGGGAGCTGCCTGTGATGCCATTCGCGCTTCCGGTGGCACCATTACGCACCATCACGCGGTAGGAACGGATCATGCCCCTTGGTTGGAAGATGAGATTGGGGCGGCTGGGATCCGCTTGTTGAAGGCTGCTAAGGCTGAGCTTGACCCGGTGGGGATAATGAACCCCGGCCGCTTGATGAACTAGCTGACCTTGAAGGGTGACTTCAGCAGGACCGACCCTGGTGCCGACGGGATTTTCTTGCCCGTAGTCGCCTGCTCCTGGGTTACAACAAGCTCTGTGGCTGTCGCAACATTTTTAGGGAGTGGCCCGATGCCACTGAACTGGCCCTTCGCGTCTACCTTGCCCAATCCGATCAGTCCAGCCTTACCTTGGCCGGTGAGCCAAATCCCAATGGTCGAGCCAGCTTGGAGCCCGTTTCCTGCGATCAGGATTGCGGCAGAATTTGACTTGGTGCCGAGTCCGGCAAGGGCCTGACCTGAACCACCGGCTACGGGCTTGAGGGTGAACCGGTCACGGATTGTCCAGCCGCCTCCGGCCGGAGTGGCCGCGGTGCTCGTAGTGGATGCCGCCGAGCTTGTGGAACTTGGGTTGGACGCGTCCCAGGGGCTGGAGACGAGCAGGGCGATGCCAACCGCGGCCGTTGTTACGCCGGCCAGCAGAAACATTCCCCGGCGTCGGTCTCCCGTTGCGGCTGTCAACCCTGCGGGTTTAGGAGCGACGGGCGCTTTTGAGGAGGCTGGGGCTGGGGGCTTTGAGGCGGCAGGCATCACCTTTGTGGGTGGAGTGCTCTCTGTGGATGCAGTTGCAGCTTGCACTCCCAAGGCTGCTCGGATCCGTGCCGCGTAGGCCCCTGCTGCTGGGGAGCCTTGGATTAGGGGGTCGGAACCAGTCTGTCCAAGGACAACGTCTGCAACTCGGCTCCTCTCCATCTCGGTCAGCGACTTGGCCTCATCTGGTGCGAGTGAGTCAAGTCCGGCGAGGGCAGTTGAAGCCACGGATTCTGCTGTCAGTCCGAGTAGGTCGGCCACGGCCCGATAGGTCTTGCCGCCAGTCAAGAGTCGGAGGGCGGATGCCTGATCGGCCGGGAGAGAATCCAAAGTTTTCATCAACAGAGCGTAGCCGCGCGGCAGGCACTAGTCTCGCACCGAATGACAACCGCCGATTCGAATACAGGAAGTGACTCGACTCCCGAGATCCCGGAGGAGCACTTTGACGCCACTCTTGGGCTTGAAGTGCTGGGGGCAACCCCGGAGCTCGTCACGGCTCGCGTTCCTGTGGAACAGAAGATCCGGCAACCGTTCGGCATTGTGCACGGCGGCGTCTACTGCTCCATTGCCGAGGCCGTTGCTTCGATCGGAACCTGGTTGGGCGTTCGTGATGACGGCAAGATTGCAATGGGACTTGCCAACCAAACGAGCTTTCTACGCCCGATCAGCAGTGGATTCATCCACGCATCGGCTACTCCGTGTCACACGGGGCGCACGACCTGGGTCTGGGACGTTGAGATGAAGGACGACGAGGGACGGCTCGCTGCTGTGTCCCGCATGACCATCGCGGTCAGGGAGCTACCGACTAACTAGCTGGCTGGGCTGCTGCCGCCCTGTGAGCGCCAGCGGTTTGTCATAGGCATTCGGCGGTCGCGGCCAAATGCGAGCGGAGTTATCTTGACTCCCGGTGGGTACTGCCTCCGTTTGTATTCCGACCGGTCGACGAGCAGCAGGATGCGTTCGACCTCAGCCCGGTCGAAGCCAGCTGCGGCAATCTGGTCGAGATCAAGTCGTTCCTCCACGTGGAGCCGGAGGATTTCGTCCAGGCGTGAATAGGGAGGAAGGCTGTCCTCGTCCTTTTGGCCAGGGCGGAGTTCGGCACTTGGGGCGCGTTCAATAATGGATGCGGGAATCGGTGCATCGGGAAGGGAGTTCCGGAGCGCGGCGAGGTCGTAGACCGCTCCCTTTGGAACATCCTTGATCAGCCCGAAGCCACCTGCCGCATCCCCATAAAGGGTGCTGTATCCAACTGCCAGCTCCGACTTATTGCCGGTGGTGAGTACAAGCCAGCCGTGAGTGTTAGAGAGGGCCATTAGGAGATTGCCCCTGATTCTGGCTTGGATGTTCTCTAACGCCAGGTCTCTGCCAGGGCCGTTGCCGGCATCGCCAAGGGTCATTTCGTAGGCGTCCATCGCTGCCTGGATACCGAGGTCATAGAGAGGGATTCCAAGATTGCTAGCAAGGGTGCGGGCATCGTCTTGGGTCTCCAGGCTCGACCAGGGGGACGACATAACCGCGGCCTGGACGCGATCTCGGCCAAGGGCGTCTACTGCAAGCGTTGCCACTACGGCCGAGTCGATTCCCCCAGAAAGCCCGAAGACAACCCCGGCGAAGCCGTTCTTGTCCACATAGTCCCGGAGACCAAGGTGAAGGGCGCCCTCTACTTCGGCGGTGCCCTCCAACAGGGGCTCAAGCCTCGTGTCTTCGAGGGCTGCTGTTTCGACTATCAGTGTGTCGGTATCGAACTGTTTTGCGCGACCGACAATTTTGCCGGTTGAGTCCACAACGATTGAGGATCCATCAAAGACGACCTCGTCTTGGCCTCCAACAAGAGCGCAGTAGAGAATTGGCAGACCATGTTCCGACGCGCGCTCGCGAAGCACAGCCAGGCGTTCCTCGGATTTGCCCGCGTGAAAGGGAGACGCTGAGCAGTTAACGATCAGATCAGCTCCAAGGCGGGCGCAATCAACTGTCGGTCCCTCTGCTTCCCAGATGTCCTCACAGATGGAGAGTCCCACGGTGCAGTCTTTGACGGTGATCACCGCTCCGCCATCGCCCGAAACGAAGTAGCGCTGCTCGTCAAAGACGCCGTAGTTGGGAAGCAGGCACTTGGCGTATGTGGTCTCAATCTTGCCGCCACGCATGACGTGGATGCCGTTGGTGACGCCGCTGTCCGTTGAGTGACAGCTGCCAACTAGGACCGTCGTTGAGGGCAGCCTTGCCGCTAGGTCTATGGCCACTAGGTCAGCGTCGGCGACAAACGCCGGGCTCAGAAGCAGGTCCTCGGCGGGGTAACCGGTTAAGGAGAGTTCTGGGAAGACCACCAGATCTGCGTCAGCAACTGCGTTGGCCGCTTCAAGGATCAGTTGTGCGTTGCCTCTTAGATCCCCGACAGTTGGGTTGATCTGGCAGAGGGCTACTTGAATGCCTTGGCTCACGCGGAGATATTCGCAGCGGCGTCAGCCGACTGCTTGCGTGAGGTGCGCGGCTTGCGCTTCGTTCTTGCCTTGGCGGCGCGCTTCATGTCGGCTAAGGCAAGTCGGAGATCCTCCGCTAAGAGGTCCACGTCGGGGAGGGCGTCCCAGTCAGCGTTCAGCCCAAAGTCAAGCCGCCCGTTGTAGCTCATCACAGCAATCCCTAGAGCCTGCTGCTCGGCCAATGGCACCATTGGGTAGACGTCGAGAAGCTTGCTGGTCAGCAGATACAGAGGGAACTGGGGGCCGGGAACATTCGTGACAACCACATTGAAGAACCGCTGCCGGGGAACTAGGCGGGCAGCCTGAGCCATGATTGTCTGGGGAGCGAAGCCGCTTAGCTCGGTCAAGGTCTTGGCTCCTACGGCCTGTCCTGAATCCTTCACAACTGCCATGGCCTTGGAGATGATGCGGAGGCGTCGCACGGGGTCCGTCTCGCCAACAGGAAGTGGTGCCCACATGACAGCAACCTGGTTGCCTAGGTCGCCGCGTTCTGCATCAGGTCTGACTGAGACGGGAACCATGGCTCTGAGTGTGAGGTCGCGGGTAGGATGGCCTTTCGAGCGGAGGTAGCTGCCGAGACCACCGGCGACGACAGAGAGAACAACGTCGTTCACTGTTCCGCCTAGGGCATCCTTGATCTCCTTGACTGTGGAGAGTTCGTTCTCAACCCATGCGAAACGTCGGTGCGTTCCGATTGGGACATTCAGCGGTGTGGGTGGTGCAGGCTCTGTTCCCGCCGAGGCGAGACTGCCAACGGCCTCAAGGCGCGAGAGGGTCCTCTGCAGGGCCTTGCGTGGCCGTCTAACTGCGGCACTAGCTACCCGTGTGAGTTCGCCAGGAACGGTCGCGCGTTCAAGCAAGGCCTCGGCAAGAATCTCCGCTGGTGAAGGCAGTGGACGTGGCGACCAGACTGGACCCGGTTCGATTTCCTGTCCCTCAGGGGAGAGATCAAACAGAACTGCGGTGAGGTCAACTCCGCTGATGCCATCCACCAACGCATGGTGCGTCTTTGCCAGGAGAGCGAACTTCCCGCCAGCGAGGCCTTCCACCAGGCTCATCTCCCAGAGAGGCTTGTCTCTGTCGAGCGATGAGGCAAAGACGCGACCACAGAGGCGGGCTAGGTCGGCGCTCTCTCCCGGAGCTGGGAGTGCCATGTGCCTTAGGTGGTAGCCGATGTTGAAGTGCGGGTCGTCAACCCAGATTGGGCGTCCTTGGCGCAGAGGCACCTCCGCAATACGCTGCCTGTAACGGGGAACCAGGTGCAGGCGGCCCTCGATGTGCTTCAGCAGGTCGGTGTAGGCGGGCGCTGGCCCTTCGAAAATCATGCACGACGCAATGTGCATGTGTGCGCCTCCTCGTTCGAGGTGGAGGAATGACGCGTCTAGTCCTGTGAGCCTGTCTCCGCTTGCCATTGGGCCCATCATCGCCTGTTTCGTTAGTGTGTGCAACCTTACACAACGGGGCTTGCGTACCCTCCACACCGTGTGTAGTGTTCACGCAATGAACTATCCACAAAGCAGCCATCTAGATCTGTCCAACCCAGACACCTTCGCTGACGTGTTCTCTGAGCACGAGAGGGGGGTCTACTCCGCTGCGTTGAGAGTGACCAATAACCCGACTTCCGCACAGGATGTCGTTCAGGATGTCTTTCTCCGGCTTTGGCGTAAGCCCACTCGGTTCGACCCGGCCCGCGGCGAGATTGGTCCCTTTCTGAGGTTGATGGCGCGCAGCCGAGCACTCGATCTTTGGCGAGAGGGTGATGCCTCCAACAGGGCTACGGATCGCTACAAGTCAGCCGTGGAATACGCCCCTCAGCGCCTGGATGCTCAACCAGAGGTGGACTGCGAATCCCGAGATGAGCAGACGAGGGTGCGGGCGCTTGTTCGAGAGCTCCCCGATGCTCAGCGTGAGGCCGTCGCACTTGCTTACTGGGCAGGTCTTACTTCGGAGGAGATCGCAACACACGCGGGGGTTCCTGTCGGTACTGCTAAGAGCCGTGTGCGCCTTGGAATCACTCGGCTGAGGGACGTTTGCGGGCCGGAGTTGGCAGCCGCCTGACTAAAATAAGACTGTGACGCAGCTCACACTCTTGCGCTGTCAGCGCGCTACTTTGGGTTGACAGCAAATCAAGCCGAGCCTCTCCAGCACAAGCCGGGGAGGACGGGGGACCCAACGCCGCTTCTAGCGGCAGGGGCGAATCGCGGACTGATGTCCGCGTAACGGTCGAAATGATCGCGAGCCCGACAGCTAACCCCGTAGGCGACAACGTTGCAGCAGGAGGCCGAACAACTTATGCAGATCCAAAGGTACGCCTCAATGGCGGCCGTTCCCTTTGCCGCTCTTGGACTTTCCGTTCCAGGGCTTGGAGGCGGGGCTGGTCCCGACCAGACGGCCTCAACACTGCCCCTGAGAGTCAACTCGAGGCTGATCGACTACGGCTCAAGCGTTCGCGTAACAGGGCTTACCCGTTTGGCAAGAGGAACCAAGGTTGTGGTCAGTCTTGGACGAACAGGAGGCACTGGCATCGTGGCCAGGGCCAAAGCTGATTCGCACGGGAGATGGAGCACCACTGCCCGGCTTTCTGAGAGCGGAAGGATCTCAGCAATCTCAGCCGGTTCGCGTTCTACTGCGAGCGCCGCTGCAAGCGGGCCTCAGGTGCGGGTGCGCACTGTCATCTCTGGAGTCGCTGCCGCGCCACTGAAGGCGGGGAGAACAACCCTTACCGCCCACGTCCGCCCTTCTCGGGGGTCCGTCTGGACGGTCAAGCTCGGCCGTCACGGGAGATGGACTCAGGTCAAGAGTGGGCATTCGTCGAGGACCGGAGCGATCAAGACGCGACTCTCTGCGAGGAGGGGTGACCGGCTCCGCCTTACCGTCAGCGGTGGAGCGCGGCTTGAACCGGCTACGGCACGGCTCAGCGTTCGCAGGTTTCGGCCGGCTGGCGCCTCTTGGTATGGGCTGTATGGGGATCCAGTGGCCTGCGGGGGTGTCCTTCGACGTAACACGGTGGGTGTTGCGCACAAGACGCTTCCCTGCGGCACAAAAGTCACGATCAGCTATCACGGGAGGACAATCGTCGCCAAGGTGATTGACCGGGGCCCATACATCGCGGGTCGGGAGTTTGACCTGACGGGGGCGGCTGCCAGGGCACTGCATTTCGACGGAGTAGGAACTATCTGGGTGACCCCCTAGGTACGGCACTCTGCGCCGACAGTAGGCGTATCTTGAAGGTATGTCTACAAGCGCTGAGGAGCGGGACGAGCCCAAATCTCCCCGGATTGAGAATCTCGACCGGACGATCGCGCACCTAGACCTTGACGCCTTCTTCGTCTCCGTTGAACTGCAGCGACGACCGGAACTGAAGGGGCTTCCCGTGATTGTCAGTGGCACGGGTCCGAGGTCAGTTGTTACGACCGCTAGTTACGAAGCTCGGAAGTTTGGCGTCGGTTCAGCAATGCCAACCGCAAAGGCACTGCGGTTGTGTCCAGAGGCAGTCGTCGTTCCGCCTGACGGGGCGGCATACAAGCGGATGTCGGGCACTGTGATGGACCTGATTAGGCACCATGTTCCGCAGGTGGAACAAGCTGGCTTGGATGAGGCCTACGCGGATCTGACGGGAATGCTCGCGCCAAGTGCGGCAATGCGACGCGTCGTCCACGACATTCGCGTCGAGACGGGTCTTCACGCCTCGGTTGGGATAGGTCCTAACAGGCTGGTGGCCAAGGTTGCCTCTGATGCGGAGAAGCCAGACGGGTTTGTCTTCCTCTCTCAGGAGCAGGCCCGGATGAAGTTCGCTGATTCTTCGACGCGTCTTCTGCCGGGGGTCGGACCAAAGACAAGGGAACGCCTTGAGCGGCTTCAGATCTACACCGTGGATGACCTCTCCGAAGCGTCCGTCCAGGAATTGACCGATGAGTTTGGCGGGCGGCAGGGTCCATGGTTGAGGGCTAGGGCGCGATTTGAAGACGACACGCCAGTCCAGACAGACCGTGAGGCCGTCTCAGAGTCGAGAGAGACGACCTTCTCGGTTGATGTGGAGGGGATTGCCGAGCTCCGGGAGAGGATGGCACCCCTAGTGCTCGAGCTCTGCAAGGCACTTGAGACACATGGCCACAGCGGAAGAACCGTCGGGATCAAGATCCGCTACTCCGATTTTGAGACGCACACACGAGCTCGCACACTCGACCATTCGGTCTCCGACCGCGCGACGGTTGGACGGATAGCAAGCCAGTTGCTTGACGAGTTTCAACCCAGCAGGCCGGTTCGGTTATTGGGAGTCCGGGTTGCAGGCTTCACCGGCGCGACGTCCAAGCCGCGCGAGCAGCTCTCCCTTCCATTCGGATGAGTGACCCAGCGCAAACTCGCGGCTTTGACGCCGTTTCGAGCGATGGGACCGTTATCCGTGGGGAGGAGTCCGGTAGTGGCCGAGACATAGTCCTCTTGCATGGGCTGACTGCAACCCGCCGTTATGTGTTGATGGGCTCCCGTCTTCTGGAGAAGGAGGGATGGCGGGTGATCAGCTTTGATGCCCGGGGGCACGGAAAGAGCGACGCGGGCCCAGGCGCGGGGGATTACACATACCCCCACCTAGTGGACGATCTCCGTGCCGTGATGGCCCAGACGGGTGCCACGCGTCCCGTCCTGATGGGGATATCGATGGGGGCTCACACCGCCGCGGCGGCATGTGCGACGGGAGCAGTTGAGGTAGCGGCGCTTCTCCTCGTAACGCCCGCCTACATGCCATCTGAGGAGGTTCCCGCTGACGCCCTAGCTCATTGGGACAGACTTTCTGAGGCCTTGAGGGAGAACGGTCCTGAGGGGTTTGTTGAGGAGTGGAAGGGGGGAGGGGTAGAGCCGAAGTGGCTGGATGTTGTCACTCGAGCGACACTCCAACGGCTGCGACAGCACTCAGACCTTGGGGCATTATCCGATGCTCTCAAGTGTGTTCCCAGATCCCAACCGTTTGCGAGCTGGGAGACGCTAAAGGCGCTCACGGTGCCAACTACGGTTGTTGGCAGTCTCGATAGCTCAGATCCCGGGCACCCGCTAGAGACTGCTCGGAAGTGGTCGGATGAGATTCCTGGCGCTGACTTTGTGGTCGAAGCGGAGGGTGAATCGCCGATTGCCTGGCGGGGAGCGTCCCTCTCACGCCTTGTAACAGAGCTCGGCTAGGGATTCACTCGCCACAGCGCTACGAAGCGATCTGACGGAATCAGAGCTTCGTCCGCGGCATCGAGGAGCCATGAGCACGCTGATGTCGGTGATGGGTTGTCACATGTCGCCATCTCGATTGCGTCCCACGGCTCAGGGATGAGGCTTGGTTGCGAGTCGGAGATCAGAACTATTCGGTCTCCTCTGGATAGCGACTCACGCCGGATCTCTGAGTGACCCTCATTGGCGGTCATATCGAACACGTTGCCGTCGGCCGTGGCAATTGTGAGCCGAGGGCTTCGGAAACAGCCCGACCAGGCTGTGACCCGGTCATCCGCTTCCAGGACAAACAGGCCACCCTCAGCCAGCGCGGTTTGCAGGAGCGCGTCGGTTGCACTACCCAGCAGTATCTGGGACGCAATGTCGTCGGGGAACGACTGCGATACGGCGGTAGACATCATGACCAACGCAAAGTGTCTGGAATCGCTTGCTGCGGTGACTACGCAGCCGGGTTTCTGGCGTCCTGCGGCTGAACTTGCGTATCCGAGTGCAGAATTCCCGCATAGAGCCTCTAGGGAGCGCCTGTGTGGCTCTGTTGCGTTGACTGAGCTCAGAGTCGCTGTGCGTGCGGTCATGGCTGTGAAGACGCCAACATCACTGCGTTTATGACAATTAGTGCCAACTAGACATAACATTGATTATCGAGCGTTAGAGCAAAATCGGGCGAGGACGGAGAGTTAGCCCAGAGGGTCCCCCAAAATTGGACTGCCGTCAGGTCTGCCTGCGAACGGATCGGGCTCACCGTAGACTGATCTCCAATGGCCAAGCAACGACAGATCAGGGTT
>WLNJ01000013.1 GCA_009699865.1 Actinomycetota bacterium | reverse complement strand
TTCGGGCGAAGGTGTCCGATGTGATCGCGGTTTCAGGCACCCAGCACGGAACCAACACCTTCAACGTTGGAGCGTGTGCAAGCAGCCCTGGTTGCGCGCCGGCTGTGTGGCAGCAGGCAGTTGGTTCCAAGCTCCTGACGGCGCTCAACAAGTACTCCGACGAGAGCCCCGGAACGACAACTTCGTGGACGACCATCAGGTCAACAACTGACGAGACAGTCCAGCCGCAGGGTGGGTCACACCCGACCTCCTCACTCAAGGGTGCCACCAACATTCTGATCCAGTCGGTCTGCAAGGGTCGCCGGACTGGCCACATCGCTAGCGCCGTTGACTCAGTTTCGTTCGCCGCAGCCAAGGACGCGATTGAACACTCCGGGCCCGCCAAGGTGTCACGGCTTCCTAGCAATGTCTGCTCGCATCCGTTCGCGATTGGCCTTGACGAGTTTGGGACCTACGTTCTGCTCTCAGTTGCCAAGCAGCTGACCAGCGGCAACCAGACTTCGATGCCAAAGGTTCTCGCTGAGCCTGCGGTGAAGTCGTACGCCAAGCGCTGACGGAGTCCACCGAGGTGGCCATTCCAAGTATTGATTCAGTCGAACCGTTCCAAACCAAGGACGGTTCGACAATCCGTGAGCTGGCACACCCGGCGTGGACTCTCGCGGTCAACCAGTCGTTGGCCCATGCGACAGTGCCTGAAGGGCTTGAGACTGATGAGCACTACCACCCTGTTTCGGAGGAGATCTACCACTTCACCGCAGGCTCAGGGCGCATGCGTCTAGGTGAGGAGGAGTTCACTGTTGAGCCGGGTCAGGCAGTTGTCATCCCGCCTGGCGTGGTCCACAAGCTCTGGAATACCGGGGCAGTTGCTCTAACACTGATCTGCTGCTGCGCCCCGGCGTACAGCCATGACGACACGGTCCTGACCGGCCGCTAGTCCTCGCAGCCGGTACCAGCACCGCTGCAGCTGTCCTCGCCGTCGCCGCCGTCAACGAGACTGTCATCGGATTCGCTTTCCATCGTGTCTGAGCCTAATCCGCCACGGAGAGTGTCACTGCCGGAGCCACCGTTGACAACGTCGTCATCAGCACCACCGTCTTCGGTGTCGTCGCCCTCATCACCGTTCAGTGTGTCGTTGCCAGCTCCTCCGTCGAGCGTGTCGTTGCCCTGACCACCGTGGAGTGTGTCGGCTTCGCTGCCACCATTGAGTGTGTCGTCGCCACCAGACCCGGAGACTGTGTCGGCGCCAGCGCCAGCATCCATCGTGTTGGCTGAGCCATCGCCTGTGATGGTGTCATCGCCAGGCGAGCCTGTGACGTTCTCGTCGTTGGCGACCGTGTCAGTGCCATCGCCCGTGGCT
This sequence comes from Actinomycetota bacterium, assembly GCA_009699865.1. Lineage (GTDB taxonomy): Bacteria > Actinomycetota > Thermoleophilia > Solirubrobacterales > Solirubrobacteraceae > WLNJ01. Next base: position 40,200 of record WLNJ01000013.1, on the reverse strand, counting down.
TGATCGGTTGAGAGGTCCACGGTCACTCCTGCTGTGGAGCCGGAGTCGTAGGTGGAGTAGTCAACGGTGTCGGTGTTGTCTCCGCCGTTGAGCGTGTCGTCACCAGACCCACCAGTGAGCGTGTCGTCACCAGACCCACCGTTGACCGTGTCATCGGCTCCGCCGCCATCAAGATTGTCGGCCCCAGCGCCTCCATTGAGTACGTCCGAGCCGTCACCACCATTTTCAGTGTCAATGCCGTCTCCACCGTTGATGGTGTCGGACCCTTCTCCGCCGTTGAGCTGGTCGCCGCTTGCTCCGCCACTGAGTTGGTCGTCTCCGCCCTCGCCCCAGACGGTGTCACTGCCCGCACCACCGTCGACCGTGTCGCTGCCATCACCCGCGTGGACCTCGTCGGACCCACCGCCCGTCTGGATTACGTTGGCGGAAGAGTCACCGTAGATAAGGTCGTCGTGAGAGGAGCCGACTACATCTTCAACTTGGATGAGCGTGTCATCTCCAATGTTGCCTGCGCCGGTTTGGCTGGAAGCAGTTCCTGCGGGGAGTTCGACATCAACCCCGCCGGTAGCGGAGTTTGCGTCCGCGTAGTTGATCGTGTCACTGCCACCGTCACCGTCGAGGGTGTCATTACCTGCCCCACCAGCGAGACGGTCGTTGCCCTGATTGCCGTGCTCCGTGTCGTTGCCCGCTCCACCTGATTCAGAGTCCGAGCCGGACCCACCGTTGAGGGTGTCATTCCCAGCTTCGCCGAGCAGCGTGTCGTTGCCCGTGCCGCCATCCAGGTGGTCCTTACCACTACCGCCCTGAATGTTGTCCTTCCCGCTGCCGCCCACGAGAACATCGTTGCCCGCTCCGCCAAGGATCACGTCGTTGCCGCCGAGACCGTTGATGCGGTCGTTCCCGCGATAGCCACAGATGACATCCCTCCCGGCTGTGCCTTGAATGACGTCGTTCCCGTTGGTCCCCTTGATGGTGCATCGGGGCCCAGATGCGGTTGCGAGTGAGGCCTGCGATCCAAAAGCGAGGGCGAGGATGAGGGCGGGGGCGATTTGGCTGCGTGTTTTTGTCATGCGGCGGAGCCTACGGACCAAAAGTTAAGGAATTCACAAAGCGTCGGACAAGATCGCAACAGAACGACGGTGAGACCCCCGAACCGAGTTGACGCGGCGTCGCAATCAGTGATAAACCTATGTTGTACGAGTCCACACATGTGGACATCGCGAACCCTGGGAGGGGAATGATGAGCAGGCAGCTGAGGATTACAACCGTACTTTCCGCAATCGTTGGCTTGAGCCTTCTTGCCGCTTCGCCTGTGCTTGCGCGGACGACCGCCAACACCAAGGACGGAAAGCCCAACATCCTCGTTGTCATGACCGATGACCAAGCGGTCAGCGATCTTCAAGCAATGCCAAACCTCGCCTCGCTCGTGGCGGCCAAGGGCGTCAAGTTCACCAACGCGGTTGACTCGTTCCCCCTCTGCTGTCCATCAAGGGCAACGTTCATCACAGGGCAGTACTCGCACAACCACGGCGTGGGCGGCAACTTCTGGCCATACGGCTGGTACGGAATGACCAACCGCGCCAACACCCTTCCCAAGTGGCTTCAAAACAGCGGTTACTACACAGCACTTGTCGGCAAATGGCTTAACGGCTATGGCTCAGGCAAGACAGGCAACCGCGACGCAGAGGGCCACCTGCTTGTTCCAGGCGGCGAGATCCCAGTTGGTTTCAACAACTGGAACGGCGCACTTGACGTCTCGGCCTATGACTACTTCAACTTCACCATCAACCAGAACGGCAAGGCAAAGACTTGGGGCGACTCGTCGTATGCCAAGAAGCTGATCGACTTCGCCAACATTCAGGTCAAGCAGAATCCGCGGGTCGGATCCAACGGCTGGTCACGCGCTGAGTTGATCGCCAACTCAAACGCGATCTTCGGGGCTTACAGCTCGGTAGATCCAAGCACCTACGGAACCCAGGTTTCAACGAATTACTCGCCTGACGTAACCGCGGGCATCTCGAACACGATCATCAAGGCTCAAGCCAAGTCAAAGAAGCCCTTCTTCCTCTGGTGGTCACCAGCATCGCCACACCGTGAGGACGTTGACGGCGGCATTCGTAACGGATACCGGGACGGAGGCCGTTACAAGGCGCTTACCTCCAACAAGCACCTGGAAGACACAAGCAGTCTCAGCAAGCTTGTTAAGGACCCACGGCCGGCACCGCGTTATGAAAACACCAATTGGGACTGGACGCAGATCAGCAGCAAGCCAAACTTTGATGCCCCACCGACTGGGCATCCGCTCAAGCAGCAGCTGATCATGGCCAATCCTCTCAGTACGTTCAAAAAGGCTCAACTTGAGGCTGACTACAAGGGCCGCCTCGGCTCGGTCAAGGCAGTGGATGATGGGATCAAGACCCTGATCGCCACGCTCAAGTCAACGAAGCAGCTGACGAACACGATCGTCCTCTTCACATCAGACAACGGTTGGATGCAGGGCGAGCACCGTGTGCCAGGCGACAAGTACCTGCCATATGAGGAGTCAATTCGAGTACCGCTGGTCATGAGTGGTCCAGGGATTCCAGCTGGCAACGGCAGCCGCACGGTGTCAACGCTGGTTACCAATGTTGACTTTGCCGCCACACTGCTTGATGCAGCAGGCGCGACCGCAGGCCGCTCGCAGGACGGCACTTCACTGCTTGGAGCAGCAAAGGGCACTTCGACTCTCGCCGCAAGGTCGATTGGGCTTGAGGCAAACGCACCGCTGTTCGCTGACGCGACCATGCCGCAGCAGTGGGACCAGCCATACCGCGGTGTTCGCACCGACCGCTGGAAGTTCATCGTCTGGGGCACAGGCAATATGACCAGCTTCGTGCCCAGCAGCGAGGAGGAGCTCTATGACCTCCAGAACGATCCATTCGAGCTTCACAACCTGGCCTCTGACTCAGCCTATGCAGCCACCAAGGAAGCGCTTCGAGTCAAGCTTGTAGCACTGCAGAGCTGCGTCGGCGCAAGCTGTCGAAGCGTCACCCAGTAGAGCTTTAGCCGCAGCCCTGACCGGATAACCCGGTCAGGAAGCTGTGGCCTACTAGGCTGCTGCATATGAGTCACGAGGAAACGCCCCGTCCATTCGGAATGGGCAAAGAGCTAACCCAAGACGGTGCTTTCAAGCGGCAGGTGAACCAGTTCCGCGACGCGGTAACCGCGGATGGGTCCTCCGACTTCCCAGCGGAGGCCGGGAGGTACCACCTCTACATCTCATGGGCTTGCCCTTGGGCTCATCGGGCAGCCATCGGACGTCACCTCAAAGGCCTAGAGGATGTCATCTCCATGTCGGCTGTGGACCCAGTCCGAGATGCGCGCGGATGGGCCTTTACCGGTGGCGAGTACACCGACCCGATCAACGGGTACAAGTTCCTCAGTGAGGCATATGAGGCCACCCAAGCAGGCTTTGACCAGCGGGTGACGGTTCCGGTCCTGTGGGACAAGCAGACGGGCGTGATCGTCAACAATGAGTCGAGTGAGGTACTTCGAATCCTCGACTCAGGTTTTGGCGAGTTGGCCCAGACCAAGGTGGAGCTCTACCCCGAGAACTTGAGGACCGAGATTGACGCCGTTAACGAGCTGATCTACGAACGGGTCAACAACGGTGTCTACAAGGCTGGCTTTGCCACCAGCCAGACGGTCTATGAGTCTGAGGTCACGACGCTGTTTGACACTCTCGACATTCTTGACGACCGGCTCAGCCAACAGCGGTGGCTGGTGCCCAATGACACTCCGACTGAGGCGGACTGGCGGCTCTTCACCACACTTGTGCGCTTCGACTGCGTTTATGTCGGGCACTTCAAGTGCAACCTGAGGCGGATCGCCGACTACCCCAATCTCTCCGGCTATCTGCGCGACCTTTACCAACAGCCGGGAATTGCGGAACTCGTGCGATTCCAGGAGGAGAAGGATCACTACTACAAGACTCATCCCATGATCAACCCCAACGGAATAGTCCCCCTTGGTCCGATCATGGACCTCGACTCGCCCCACGTGCGCGAGTCTCTCGGCGCCTAGTTGACCAGGCGGAGTTGCCCGTGGATGAGAGCCTGATCCACAAGCACGGTGCCGCCGCGCACGAGTTCCTCACCGCGGCCGCGAACGGCACTGAGAGACAGCAGCTCTACTCCCTAAAGAACGCGACGGGTGAGCTCAGCGCTGACATCACGCAGCTTTGGTCAGGCCCGCTCCTTGCTGAGCAACTCCCATGGCTGAGGGGACTCGTCAAGGAGCTGGCCCCGTCGGCAGTTCTGGATCTCGGCTGCGAACAGGGACTTGTTACCCGGGTGATCGCTGAGGCGGCACCTGACGCTGAGCTGCGGGCAGTGGATCGCTGTGAGGAGGCAGTGGCCATCGCGATGACTGACGCGCCCAAGTGGGATTCCCCTGCACCTAAGTTTCACATCGGGGACCTACGGGACCCATGGCACGCGGAGTGGGCGTCAGGACGGATGGACCTCGTCCACTCGTCACGCTCGATGCTCGGAGAAGTGGTTGTTCCGGATGCTGAGCTCCCACGCGAGGTCAGACTAGGGCAGGGCGTCCCAAGCGCAGAGTGGCTGCGTGAGGCTAGGGCCCTAGCCGGCCGGATCGCTGCCGCGACAAGGGTCGGTGGCGTGCTGGTGAGTCTTGAACGAACAGATGCGACTGGCGCTCTGCGCTGGGCGCGTGTTCTCGCTGAGAACGGCTTTCAACTTGACCCGTCTCGGTCACGGCTGTTCGACGCTGGGGAACCTAACGACGCTGACCTCCAACTCCCGTGTCTCGTCTTCACCATGCTTGATGGGGCCGCCCCGGCTCCAACAGCCCGAGACTTGATCACAGCCCTGCTGGAGATCCCTCAAGGCGCTGGTCCGTGGACTGGCTTCAGCGCCGAGCGGCTCCTCGCGTGCGTAGAACCCACGGACAAGGCGACCTCATGGGGATGGGCTGAGGGCGACGAGCGGGTGGATCTGGTCACCCTTGGTTCTGGGGAAGTACTGGAGGCGCGGATGTCTTGCTCGGGCGGTGCCACAGTGTGGCTGCACCAAGCCGGCTCGGAGGCAGCGCTGGTGGAGAGGATTGAGCGTGAACTCGCAGCGCTCTTGGGCAGCGCCCCGGAGCAGGCCGCCTCGACCCTCGCCCGCTGACCTCGTCGCGCGGGCTCTGGTCGTGTCAGACTGAATCGCGATGTTTGACCTGGTCCGAGCCGCGATTCCATTCTTCTTTGCTCTCGTGTTGATCGAGGCGATCGCCTACCACTTTGATCGCGACGAAGTTGAACCGGGCTACGAGCCTAAGGACACCGCCACATCCCTCTCGATGGGACTCGGGAATGTCGTCATCAACCTGTTCTGGAAGCTGGTGCTGGTGGCGGCACTCGCGGCCGTGTACTCAGCCAGCCCGTTGCGTATGCCAATGGATGACGTGTGGCCGTGGGTTGCGCTCTTCATGTCTGAGGACTTCTGTTTCTACTGGTGGCACCGAACGGCGCATGAGGTGCGTGTGATCTGGGCCAGCCATGTGATCCACCATTCAAGTGAGCATTTCAACCTGTCAACTGCCCTCCGCCAGGAGTGGATGCCGATGTACACGCTCCCGTTCTGGATCCCACTCGCGATTGTCGGCTTCCCGCCCTACGCGATCATCCTGATGCAGGCAATCTCACTTGTGTTCCAGTTTGGTTTGCACACGGAGAAGATCCGCAAGCTCCCAGCGCCGATTGAGTATGTCTTCAACACCCCTTCTCACCATCGCGTGCACCACGGGGCTAATACGGGTTACCTCGACCGTAACTACGGCGGCATGCTGATCATCTGGGACAGGCTCTTTGGGTCTTACCGGGAGGAAGACGCCCGCGTGGTCTACGGCTTGACCAAGAATGTGGACTCCTTCAACCCCCTCCGCGTTGCCACGCATGAGTGGGCAGACCTGATCACAGACGTCAGGTCAACCAAACGCTGGCGAACGAAGCTGGGCTACCTGTTCCACAAACCAGGCTGGGCGCCCGCTGAGGTTGAGCAGACTAAGCCCAAGGTCCCAGCTCTTTAAGCAGCCTTTCGGGCGGCTTTCTTCTTGGAGCGACCCTTAGGAGCCTGCTTGGCCTTTGCGCCTGCGAGCGGGTCCTCAAAGAACTTGTCGACCTTCGCCCAAGTGGTTGTGCGGGCGGAGCGTCCGGTCAGGACTCCCAAATGCCCGCCGGGGGCGGTGTCGATGGTTACCGAGGCAGCGCTTGGCAGGAGGTCGCCAATGTGGTGCACGGAGCCAGCGGGCGCAATGCCGTCGCCACTCCCTGCGATGGAGAGCACCGGTTGGCGCACATCGGAGAGGTTGATCCGTCGACCGTTGACATCGAGGAATCCCGAAGCGAGGTCATTGGTTCGGAAGAAGCGGTGGTAGAGCTGCCCGAAGGTCCTGCCGGGGTAGGCGAGCATTGAGTCCATGAATCGGTCAACGGCTTCTATCTGCGCGAGGAACTCACGGTCGTCAAGGTTTTGGATGATTGCCACGGGCTTGGTTACATACTTGTCAAAGCCTGCGAGTTGGTAAGCCCGCTTTACGAGAGGAGCTGGGGCTCCGCCGAGAATCTTGAAGATTGCCATCGCTCCTGCGCCACCGCCAGCGTTGGCCAGTGGTCGCAGCGGTGCGATCAGCGGGACCTGGGTGAAGTCAAACGGACTTGCGACGAGCGCAATTGAACGCACGGGGAGCTCAGGGCGGTCGGCCACCGCGAGCATGGTCATGATGCCGCCAAGGCACCAGCCCCACGCATCTATCTCAGGCGCGAGGGAGTCGTGGGCAACGGTCTTGATCGCCTCGGGGATGACCTCTTCAAACCAGTGCTCAAGGCCGAGGTCCCTGTCAGAGAAAGCAATCGAGCCATAGTCGAGCATGTACACACGCCGACCGATCGACAGCTCGTGTTCGATGATCGAACAGCCCCGACGCAGGTCGAAGCAGAGAGCTGGTGCTGCGAGAGGGGGGATCAGCAGAACTGGTGGCAGGTCGTCACGGACCTTTGCCGTTGGGTGGTAGCGGTAGACGGTCCGCTGTGGGCCCTCGTCAACAACGGCGCGCGGCATCAGCCTTAGGTCGGCGACTCCACCGCGGGTAACGCGGTCAAATGCGTTGGCAGCGGCAGCACTGAGTTCTGTGGGTGTTGGGGGGAGTCTCATCGGAGTAGTTCAGAAGCTGTACGGCTCAGGGTGCCTGACAAGCCCAGCTTGCGGTGGGAGCGACAGTCAAGCTGCGTCAGTCAGGCAGCCTTGAGTGCGGGTTCAGCTGCAGCAAAGTCGAGGATCAGCCCTGCGAAACGGGCTGGCTCTTCAATTTGGGGACAGTGACCGCAGCCATCAAGGATTTCGAGGCGTGAGCCACGGACTGTTTCCAGAACGCGGTCTGCGCCCGTTCGGTACACCATCCGGTCCGCAGTTCCCCAGACGAGTAGGAGTGGGGCTGTGATGCGCTCAAGACGGAACGGGTCCTTCAGCTCGGGGAGCAGCCGCTTGCCATTGTCGAGCAGGCGTGCCACGGACTTACGATCGGGGAGATGGCTTGTGAAGTCACGGATTACGCCTGGGTCAACCGTGTCTGGCTTTGCGAAGGCGAGCGTTTGGTAAGTGCGCCCGACCACAGCCCTGATTGCACCCTGCGGCATTGGCAATGGCAGTGAGAGCAATCGCCGTACTGCGGGGTCCCGATCGATTATCGAGAACCAGCGAGCCATTTCCAAGCCAGCTGGGGCGACCGCAACCACGCCGCCAAGTCTGCGATTTCGTTCCGCCAGTCGCATCGATGCGCAGCCGCCAAGCGAGTTGCCAACAAAGACCGCTCCGGGGCCGACTGCTTTGGCTACTGCGTCAAGGAAGGCGTCGTACTGGGGCAGGATGGGCCCGGAGGCCAGGCGCTGGGCCTTGCCAAAGCCAGGCAAGTCAATGGCTATCGCAGCACGGTCAACCCGGCCGAGTGATTCAAGCGTGTGCCTCCAAGTGTCGGCGGAGTCCGACCAACCGTGGACGAGAACAAGGGGTGGACCTTCGCCTTCAAGCTCGAGGACTCGAGTGCGGTATCCGGCGAACTCAGCTTCGTATTCGAACAGTGGCTGCACTTGACTCCCCTTTCCTCTTGCTGACCTGCTGGCTTGCTCTAAAATCGTACTTCCCCCGACGGAGGTGTTGCAGGGTTTGGAACACGAAACCGCCGGAAAGGTTGCGGCTTAGCTGCCCCGTCCGGCCCCCGTTCTACCTTCGCTCAACATGGCAGTCAGAGACCTAACCGGCGGGGACCACTTCAGCGGAGTGCTGCTTGTCCGTTCCTCCCAAACGCGTGAGACGAAGGCCGGCAAGCCGTTCCTCAAGATCGAGCTTGGCGACAAGACCGGTTCCATCAAGGCAAATGTCTGGGACAGCACGCCAGAGCTGGAGGCGCTCTACAAGCCTGGCGCAGCGGTTCAGGTCAGCGCAGGGGTTGAGGAGCATGAGAAGTTCGGCCGGTCGCTCAAGATCAGCGACGCCATCCCTGCTGCTGAAGGTGACTACGACCCCAACGACCTTCTTGACGGCCCCCCGACTCCTGCGGCGAAGATGGAGTCAGACCTGCGTGAGCTGATTGACAGCGTCAAGCAGCCTCACCTCCGCCAAGTGCTGGAAGAGGTCCTCGGCCCTGAGTCCGAGACATGGCCGATCTACCGGGACGCACCCGCGGCCAAGCGGTTCCACCAGGCCTACCAACATGGCCTCCTAGAGCACTGCCTTACCGTCTCGCAGTCGGTCAGCAATGTGGCGGGGAACTTCCCCGGCATTGACCGCGACCTCGCTGTCACAGGAGCATTGCTCCATGACATCGGCAAGCTCGAGGCTTACACCACCGATCCGGCGTCGATTGACTTCACCGTTGACGGGCGTCTCCAGGGTGAGATCCCCTTGGGGTACTTCCGGATTCGCACGTTGATCAACCAGATTGACGGCTTCCCACCCGAGCTCAATCGTGGCCTGTGCCACATCATTCTGAGCCACCACGGTCGGCTCGAACACGGCAGCCCCGTGCTTCCTCTAACCCGCGAGGCAACTCTGGTCCACATGATGGATCACCTTGGCGGCCAGCTTGGGTCATTTGACCGGCTTGAGAAGTCTTTGGCGCCCGGCAGCGCCTGGTCTGACTACGACACCGCAATTGGTGGCGGAGCGTGGTTCCCAGCCGCTGAATCCCCTAACTGACCCACGAAAGTGCGGAATATGCGGGGTAGTCACCCCCTCGCGAAGTCAGCCTGAACCCCACTCTGACTATGCTCGGCGAGTGGCTAAGGACACCGAAAAACTGATCCGGCAGCTGTCGCTGATCTCCTACCTGATGGCGGAGAGGCGACCAGTCACTGCAATGGAGATCAGGCGCGACGTAGAGGGTTACAGCGCAATGAATGAGGACGCCTTCGCTCGCCGCTTCTACGCCGACCGATCGGAACTCGAAGCGCTTGGGATCCACCTCCGTATTGAGCGTCCGGCTGATGGCCAAGTTGAGCAGGAGAACTACTCCCTGCCGCCCGAGAACTTCTACCTCGCTCCGATTGAGTTCACCGATGGTGAACTGGCCGCCCTTCAGACCGCACTCACTCTCCTTGATGGCGAGTTTGCTTACGCGGAACCACTCCGGCTTGCCCTCCAGCAGCTCTCGTGGGGCCGCGCCCGCCCGGACAAGCGGCCGGAGCAGACGTCGGTCGCCTTGGGGATCACCGCCACGGCCGGTGGGCACGACCTTTCGCAGCGGCTCGCCAAGATTGAAACCGCCATTTTCCGCCGTAAGACGATCACTTTCAACTACTACACAATCGAGCGAGATAAGCAGGGCTCTCGAACTGTGGACCCTTACCTGTTGCTCTTTCAGGGCGGCCAGTTCTACCTCGTGGGTTACGCACACGACCGCAGCGCAATCCGGGTCTTCCGGCTCTCCCGCATGAGCGGAAAGGTTGCCTACGCAACCAAGGCAGAGCACGACTTCCAGCGCCCAACTGACTTCGACCCACGCGTATACGCCAAGCGGGCCATCTGGCAGTACGGCGAGCACAAGGCGACCGCCAAGATCACGCTCAGCGACAGGATCTCCTGGCAGGTCGCACGTAATTTTGGCCATGTTGGCAAGATCACCAAGGCAGGCAAGGGCCAGTCCGTTTACACAACTGAGTACGCGCAGCCCAGGGCACTGGTGTCTTGGGTTCTCGGGCTTGCCGGGAACGCGACCATCACGGAGCCGGGCGAGCTCTCCGATGAGTACACCGAGCGCTTGGCTCTTCTCCGCGACCGTCACACTGGCGAGCCGCAGTTGGCACGCAAGAAGCGTGCGAGTGCAAAGGCAAAGGTGGCTCCGGTCAAGGAGCCGGATGAGGAGCGCGAGCAGGCTGCCATTCGCCCAGAGCGATTTGCCCGCCTCGTGACGCTTGCGTCCATTCTGATCGACGCTGGCCGCCGCAAGGACACTCTCTCAGCCAGTGACCTGAAGGAACGCCTCCAGGTCACTGATGAGGAGCTTGAGGAGGACATCAACGTGCTGAACATCGTCAACTTCGGTGCTGGCTCCTACGTTCTCTACGCAGAGCGCGATGGCGATGCGATTGATGTTGACCCTGAGCCGTACGGCGACTCCTTCGCTCGCCCCGCCCGCCTGCTGCCTGTTGAAGCCAAGGCTCTTGTTGCTGCCATCGACCTTCTCGGAGATCACCTCCCTGAGGGCTCCCTTGCTTCCGCCCGCGACAAGGTTGTGACAGCGCTTGGCGTTGACCCAGTTGAGGACGGCCTTCATATTGCCAGCGCCGGCCCGCAGGGCGATGATGGTGGCATTGCCAAGTTGATCTGCTCCGCTGTAGCCGACCGCAAGGTCCTTGACTTTGAGTACTACAAGGAGAACGAGGACGAGTTCAGCAAGCGCAAGGTTGAGCCATACGCCCTAATCAACGGGCGCGAGGGTTGGTATGTCGCAGCTTGGGATCTGGACCGCGAAGCGCTCAGGCATTTCCGCCTTGACCGCATCAAGTCTGCTCAGACCGGCGATGCTGTTTACGAACCGCGTCCAGAGGTTGACCCAGCCGAGGGTATTGAGGGCTGGCCACGTACGGGTGAGGTTCCCGCCTCCAGCACTGCGCTTGTCTGGGTTTCGCCTGACAGGGCTCGCTGGGCTCGGGAGGAGCGCACCGTGCACTCCGAACTGACTGATGGGTCCGTGATTGTCGAACTCTCCTACGCCGGGACCGACTGGCTCGTCAAGGAGATCCTCAAAGAGGCCGGCGATGCCACTGTGCTTGAACCTGCCGAAGCGCGCAAGGCAGTCCTTCGCGCTGTGACTGAGCTTGGCGGCACAAAGGCTCGTCCCAAGAAGCGCCCAGGAACTTCTCGTAAGACCACACCGGTAGCTGCCAAGTCGCGCGCGAAGAAGCCAGCCGCCAAGAAGCCTGCGGCTAAGAAGCCCGCTGGCGGCAGTCGCGCCGCTAAGACCACCTGACGCTCAAGCTAAGGGAAAGCTGATGAGCCGCAGAGCATTGATTCAGATGAGCCAGGAGGAAATGGTCGCCTTCCTCCAAGAGGAACGGATCGTCACTTGTGGGTCGTTGGGCAAAGATGGTTGGCCGCACCTGATGCCGCTTTGGTACGTGGTTCGCGAGGGTGAGGTTTGGGCCTGGACTTTCGCCAAGTCTCAGAAGGTCAAGAATCTCCAGCGCGACGACCGGGCAACAATCCAGGTCGAGGCAGGGGATTCCTACGATCAACTGCGCGGGGTGATGATGAAAACCCATGTTGAGCTTGTTGACGATTTCGATGCCGTCTTGGCCCTCGGTTTGGAAATCATGGGCAAGTACGCGGGTGGAGACCTTGGAGATGCCGGACGCGAGGCTGTTGCCGCTCAGGCAACCAAGCGTGTTGGCCTGCGGTTTGTCGCTTCTGAGACTGCGACTTGGGACCACCGCAAGCTCGGCGGCGTGTACTAAGAGCGATGTCCTGCGGGTGGCCTTAGCCATCCGTCGAGAGCGACCGTCTGAGGGCTGACGGCCAACCAACGCCCGTGATCGCCTTGGCCACTACGCTTCGGGCCAGAGTGGAGAAACTTAAGGGACTAATCCTTTCGGGTGGACGCGGAACGCGGCTGCGCCCGATTACGCACACCAGCGCCAAGCAGCTGGTGCCGGTTGCCAACAAGCCTGTGCTGTTCTACGGCATTGAGGCAATGGCAGCGGCTGGGATTGAAGAGGTGGGGATCATCATCGCCCCTGAGACCGGTGATGAAATTCGCGAAGCAGCTGGTGACGGATCCCGTTTCGGGATCAAGATTGAGTACATCGTCCAAGACGATCCACTCGGTCTTGCACACGCAGTGCTTACCGCTGAGCCGTTCCTTGGGGATTCCAGCTTCGTCATGTACTTGGGCGACAACCTTTTGCAGGGCGGTATTGATCAGCTGGTAGATGAGTTCCGCACCGGTGGCCGTGACGCGATGATTCTCCTGACTGAGGTTGAGGACCCAGAGAACTACGGCGTTGCCGAGCTCGGGCCTGATGGCGGCATCATCAGGCTTGTCGAGAAGCCAAGCGACCCACAGAGCAACCTTGCTCTTGTTGGCGTCTACATGTTCACTTCCCAGATTCACGCTGCCGCCAAGGCAATTGAGCCTTCACCGCGAGGTGAGTTGGAGATCACCGATGCGATCCAGTACATCGTTGATGGTGGTGGCCGGGTTGAGCCACACATCGTTGAGGGCTGGTGGAAGGACACCGGCCGGCTTGACGACATGCTTGAGGCCAACCGTCTGATTCTTGGTGCTCTCACTCCGCGTGTTGAAGGCGAGTTGATCGACAGTCAGGTTGAGGGTCCAGTTGTAATCGAACCTGGCGCAAAGCTTGAGCGCGCAACGGTCAGAGGCCCAGCCATTATTGGCAGCGGCACGCACCTGATCGACTGTTATGTCGGTCCTTACTCGGCGATCGCCGAGGACTGTGTGATCGAGCGGGCAGAGATCGAGCATTCGATCCTCCTCTCCGGTTCGATTGTCCGTGACATGCCCGGCCGCATGGAGTCTTCTCTGCTTGGACGCAATGTGATCGTCACTCAGGATGACCGTCAGCCCCGTGCTTACAGGCTGATGTTGGGTGACAACTCATCCGTGGGTCTTCCGTGAGCGCAGGTTCAGTTCTTGTAACCGGCGCGGGCGGGATGCTCGGCCGGGATGTAATGCGCGCAGCCGCCGCCCGCGGAGTTGAGGCCACTGGCATGACCCGCAGTGACTTGGACGTCAGCAACCAAGTGGCCGTAGCCCAGGCCGTTGCTAACCTCGCTCCCGATGTGATCATCAACTGCGCTGCTTGGACTGACGTTGACGGCGCCGAAGAGCATGAGTCCGATGCGATGGTCGTCAATGGCGACGGTCCCGGCGTTCTCGCCGCCTCCGGTCCGCGGGTCGTACATGTGTCCACCGATTACGTGTTTGACGGCACCAAGGATGGTGCCTATGTTGAGGCTGACCCAACCGGCCCGCGTTCGGCTTATGGCCGCACGAAGCTTGCCGGCGAGCTGAATGTGATGGCTGCAGGCTCTCAGCACGCAATCGTCCGCACTGCCTGGCTGTTTGGGGTAGAGGGCAACAACTTTGTTGAGACGATGATCAAGCTTGCGCTTGACCGCGGCGCGGTTTCAGTGGTTGATGACCAGCGCGGTTGTCCCACCAACACCGCACATCTGGCTGAGGCTTTGATTGACCTTGCCCTGCTGCCAGAAGCTGGTGGCATTCACCACTGTGCTGGTGAGGGTGAAACGACTTGGTTTGGTTTCGCTAAGGAAATCTTTGAGCGGACAGGAACGGCCTGTGATCTGACGCCGACGACGAGCGATCAGTTCGTCCGTCCAGCGCCCCGCCCTGCAAATAGTGTGCTGGCAGCAACCCGTCCAGATACCCCACGCCTGCCTGCGTGGACCAAAGGCCTAGACGACTACATTGAAGCTCGAACAACAGTCGGAGGACAGAGATGAAACTGCTGGTCTGTGGTGGTGCTGGATTTATTGGCTCAAACTTTGTGAGGCTCCGCCTCGAGGAGAGCGATGACGAGATCATCGTCCTTGACAAGCTGACCTATGCAGGTCGCCGCGAGAATCTCGCCGACCTTGAGGGCAACTCCCGTTATTTGGGCTTGGTCCATGGTGCGATTGAGGATCCTGCCGCTGTTGCTGAGGCCGCTAAGGGTGTTGACGCAATTGTCAATTTTGCCGCTGAGACACACGTTGACCGGTCGATCGCTGAGCCAGACGCATTTGTCGTGACCAATGGTCAGGGCACTTATACGCTCCTTGAGCGCGCTCGCGAGGACGGTCTTCGCTACGTCCAGGTTTCAACGGATGAGGTCTACGGATCGATTGAGGAGGGCTCGTTCACAGAGGAGTCTCCGCTTCAGCCTTCCTCTCCTTACAGCGCAACTAAGACTGGTGCTGACCTTCTTGTGGAGAGCTATTTCCACACGTTTGACCTGCCGACGTCGATTGCGCGTGGGTCAAACAACTACGGCCCTTTCCAGTACCCAGAGAAGCTGATTCCGTTGATGATTCTCAACGCAATGCACGGCGACTCGCTTCCCATCTACGGCGATGGCATGCAGGTCCGGAACTGGCTCTTTGTGGAGGACTTTGGGCGCGGGATTGGCCACGTTCTTGACCACGGCAAGTATGGCGAGGTCTACAACTGTGGTGGGCCTGATGAGTGCCCCAACATTGATGTTGTCAAGCGGATTATCGAGTTGACAGGGACCAGCGAGGACCTGATCGACTACGTAACCGACCGTCCCGGGCACGATAGGCGGTACTCACTGGCATCAACGAAGCTTGAAGGGCTTGGCTGGAAGGCTAGGACGCACTTCGCCGAGGGCTTGGAACAGACGGTCGCCTGGTACCGCGATAACGCGGCATGGTGGGAGTCAATCCGCTCCGGTGACTACCGCGAGTACTACGCCAAGCAGTACGGCCGCGAGCTCACCTAAGCAAAGTAGTTCGGAAAAACCGAAACCGCGCCCTACTGTTGGTGTTGTGATGGACGAAAGCAAAGGGAGGCAGTCATGAACTCAACCAAGCTCGTCCGTGTCGGCCACAAAGGGGCGCATGCCATGCACCCGGGCAACACACTTGAAAGTTTCGATACCGCGCTCGCCACGGGCGTGGACATGATCGAGTTCGACATCTTGCCCAGTTCCCCGCGGGATCCTCACTCGCCGCTTGTGCTCGCGCATGACTTGGACGACATCCATTCGCGCACGCCTGTCACGCTGACAGCTGCCCTTGACCATCTTGCTTCACCCCGCTTCGACGGAATCGACTTTGATGTTGACCTGAAGATCCCGGGCTACGAGGCTCGTGTTGCTCGCGCTCTGACTGAGCGGAACCTGCAGTCGCGGTCTCTGGTCTCGTCCCAGTACGAGCGGTCGCTTGAGGCCATGAAGCGGGCCGCGCCGGAGATCCGCGTCGGCTGGTCAGTTCCTAAGGCGAGCCGTGACTGGACCAAGAACCCGATCACGATGCTTCCCGCGTTCGCAATGGTCATGTGGCTGCGCCGTGCGCTGCCTGCTCAGGCTGCCGACCGAATCCGCCGTGGTGTCATTGATTGCGTGATGGCGCATTGGTGTGTTGCCACTGAGCAACTCAACGATGCTGTGCGAGAAGCGGGTGGCGAACTGTTCGTGTGGACAGTGGATGATGCTGATCGCATGCAGAGCCTCATTAATATTGGTGTAGCTGGCATTATTAGTAATGACCCCCGTCTGTTCCAGACGGCGCTCATCACAGCATGAACCGCGAACTAACTAACGACGCCGCCGACCTGCTCGGCTCAACAAGGCTGTTTTCAGCCCTTCCTGAGGATGCACTGCTCCATATCGCAGCAGTGGCGGTACCGCGTGCGTTTGCTTCGGGTTCAGCGATCTTCCATGCTGGCGACCCCGGAGAGTCCTGTTACGTGATCCGATCCGGGCACGCTAGGGCTATCGGCGAGCATCCGGATGGCCGCCAGATTACGCTCGGTAACTTCGGTCCAGGTGACATTTTTGGTGAGTTGTCCCTGTTTGACGCTGAGACTCGGTCAGCCACGGTTGAGGCTTTGGACGATGTAGAGACCCTTGCTATCACCGGTTCCGACATGAAGGCCCTCGTCGTGGCCAACGCTGACCTCGGTTTGGAACTGGCTGCAGCTTTGGCCCGTCGGCTCCGCATTGCTAATCAGCGGATCGAGCGCCGTTCCTTCCAGACCGTCCAAGGTCGCGTAGCAGCAGCCATCCGCGAGCTGGTGGACCGAGCGCGCGTTGAAGGCGCTGGCCCTGGTCCGACTCAGGTTGTTGCCACACAGGCAGAGATTGCGCAGTTGGCTGGAACCTCACGTGAGTCAGCGAGCCGTTTCCTCGCCGAGCTTTCGCGTGCTGGAGTCGTCAAGCAAGGACGCGGTCGGCTGATTGTGGTTGACCCGCCTGCGCTTGAGGGCTGGGTCTGGTGAGCAGGCGCCAAGGCGAACCCGAGGAGCACTCGGCCGGTGGTGTTGTGCTGGATGGCGATCGCGTCTGCGTGATTGTCCCCAAGAAGAAGACCGCCAAGGGCCGCAGGGCGCTTGCCTTGCCTAAGGGCCATCTTGATCCCGGCGAGACCGCAGTCGAGGCAGCAACACGTGAGGTACTCGAGGAGACGGGCCTGGTCTGCGAAGTGGTCCGAGAGCTTGATGAGGTCCGCTACTGGTATCGCCGTTCGCGCCGGTCAGTCCACAAGTCGGTTGTGTTCTTTGAGTTCAAGAAGGTAGGGGGAGACTTCAAGGATCACGACGATGAGGTTGTTTCCGTGGAGTGGATGCCGGTCGATGAAGCGCTGGAGGCATTGACATTTGACGGCGAGCGCGAGATGCTCCGCCTAGCAGTTGGCCGCTAGGCTCTCCTGTACAAGTTATGAAGGTTCTCAACTTCTATTCACAGGTCTTCGCAGACCAACTCAGGAACGGCCGCAAGAGCGGGACGATCCGCCTTGGCGACAAGTCCCACAAGTACGAGCGCAACGACCTTGTCCTTGTCACCATTGGCTTCAAGCATTCCCCGCGTGAACGTGTTTTTGAGGCTGTGATTGACGATGTTGAGGTCAAGCGCCTGAAGGATCTCAGTCCTCATGAGATTCAGCACGACAACCCTGAGTGCCGAAGGGTTGAGGACCTTATGTCGTTCCTGGAGCAGATCTATGATCGCCCAGTGACGCTTGACGATACGGTCACTATCGTCCGTTTCTCGCAGATAGTTGACCGTGCCAGTGATTTCGAGGACCGTTTGCGCGGCCTCGGCGGCGCACGCAACTAGTTCAGTAGCAGCCACGCCCGCGCATAAAGCAGCCTCAGGGTTGTGACATTTCCCCTGCTGGCCCGGATTGGGACCATACTTGCGCTAATCTGGAGCTTCGCTTGGCACTCGTAGCCCTTGAGTGCCAAGTTTGAAGCCGCACCGCCCCCGAAACAACTGTTTTATGGGGCAAACACTGTTAACCAAGCAAACCAACGACGGAATGGAGGTCTAAGGGATATGAAACTTAAGCCCCTTGGAGACCGGCTGATCGTCCAGGCAATCGATGAGGAAGAGACCACAATCAGTGGCCTTGTCCTTCCCGATACCGCCAAGGAGAAGCCACAGAAAGGCAAGGTCATCGCTGTAGGCGAAGGCCGTGTGGAAGACGGAGAGCGAATCCCGCTCGACGTGAAAACAGGGGACGAAGTCCTCTACAGCAAGTACGGCGGCACAGAGATCAAGGTTGACGGTGAGGACCTTCTTGTCCTCCGTGAATCTGATGTGCTTGCCATCGTCGAGTCATAAGGAGAATCTGACTAATGGCACACAAGGAAATCAAGTTCGACAGTGAGGCACGTCAAGCGCTTGAGCGCGGTGTCGACGCAGTCGCAAACGCAGTCAAGGTAACGCTGGGGCCCAAGGGCCGTTACGTAGTCCTTGACAAGAAGTTCGGCGCCCCAACAATCACGAACGACGGTGTAACCATCGCCCGTGAGATCGAAGTTGAGGACGTTTTCGAGAACCAGGGCGCACAGCTCGTACGCGAGGTTGCCACGGCAACCAATGACGTTGCCGGTGACGGCACGACAACCGCAACCGTGCTCGCTCAGGCAATCGTCCGCACCGGCCTGAAGAACGTTGCTGCCGGCGCCAACCCAATCGCGCTTAAGCGCGGCATCGAGAAGGCTGTTGACGCAGTCGTCGAAGAGATCGGCAAGCAGAGCAAGGAGATTTCTGGCAAGGACCAGATCTCCCGCGTTGCAACGATCTCAGCCGGTGACGATGAAATCGGCGACGTAATCGCCGACGCAATCGAAAAGGTAGGCAAGGACGGCGTTGTCAACGTCGAGGAAGGCCAGACGTTCGGCATGGACCTCGAATTCACAGAGGGCATGCAGTTCGACAAGGGCTACATCTCGCCGTACATGGTCACTGACCAGGACAGCATGGAAGCCATTCTCGAAGACCCATACATCCTGATTGCTAATCAGAAGATTGCTTCCATCCGGGACCTTCTTCCGATCATTGAGCAGGTGTCTCAGCAGGGCAAGCCACTCCTGATCATTGCGGAGGATGTTGAGGGCGAGTCCCTTGCAACCCTCGTGGTGAACAAGCTCCGTGGCCTGTTCACCGGTGTTGCAGTTAAGGCACCGGGCTTCGGCGATCGCCGTAAGCGCATGCTTGAAGACATCGCCATTCTCACCGGTGGTGAAGTAATCACCGAAGAGATGGGTCTCAAGCTTGAGAACACTCAGGCAAGCCAGCTCGGTAAGGCACGTCGTGTGGTTGTTGGCAAGGACGCCACGACCATCATTGACGGAGCCGGCGAAGGTGACGCGATCAAGGGCAGGATCAAGCAGATCAAGTCTGAAATCGACAACACCGATTCCGATTTCGATCGGGAGAAGCTGCAGGAGAGGCTCGCCAAGCTCTCCGGTGGTGTCGCAGTCGTCAAGGTAGGCGCTGCAACCGAGACAGAGATGAAGGAAAAGAAGCACCGCGTCGAAGACGCTCTGCAGGCAACTCGCGCAGCTCTCGAAGAGGGCATCGTTGCGGGTGGCGGCACAGCACTTCTGGCAGCGTCGAGCGCCATCGACCTCGATGCAATTGAGGACGAGGACGAGCGCACTGGTGCGAGGATCATCCTCCGCTCACTCGAAGAGCCGCTTAGGCAGATTTCTGCCAACGCTGGCCTTGAGGGCTCGGTCGTGGTCAATGACGTACGCAAGGCAAAGGCAGGCTTCGGCCTGAACGCAGCCACCAACGAGATTGTTGATCTTGTTGCTGCAGGCGTCATCGACCCAGCCATGGTCACCCGTTCGGCACTGCAGAATGCAGCGTCGATCGCGAAGAACATCCTCACCACCGAGGCGATTGTCGCCGAGGTTCAGGACGAGGGTGGATCAGCAGGCGGCGGCATGCCCGACATGAGCGGGATGATGTAACCCAGGCATCCGCCTGAGTAACAAACGCTTTGTTGTGCAAGCGGGGTTCGGTTCGAAAGAGCCGGGCCCCGCTTCTTTGTGCGGCTCACCCCAATAGAGGTGAATGTTTGACACAGCGTCAAGGCGATCGGATAGGCTCCCTTTGTGCCCCTCCTGACCTCGCTTGGTCTTATCTCCCTTGCTCTTGGGGGAGCCTCTGGCTGGCTTGTCGTTGCAGCCACACAAAACGCCAACTGGTTCCGCTCAAGGGGTGTCCCAGTTCCTCACCGGTTCCTTCAGATGCACATCGATTGGCTGATGATGGGGTTGATCCTGATTGCCATTCAGGCGGTCGCACCGGGCATGCCTAACTGGATCCGTGGCTTGGTGGCTTTTGGCTCGATGGTCAATCCGGTGCTGTTCTTCCCACTTGCATGGGGAGAGAAGGTTTCGGAGCACCCCGTGTACAGGGGCATCGCCGTCATCTCCTTCAGCACAATCAGTATCGGCTTGCCGGCGCTAGCCATCTGGGCGCTGACCAACTAGACCGACCAGAGCAGGGAGTTGCGGGATCGGGTCCACGAGTTTTGTGGCGCAGGTGTGAGAAGGCTGGGAGTGTGGTCGCATGGGCACACAAACCAGCCACCATCCTGAATCGCTCAAAGAAGCCATTTCCCTTGAAGGAAAGACGGCCATCGTCACTGGCGGGGCGATGGGAATTGGGCGGGCAATTGCCCAGCGACTTCACGAGGCAGGCGCCAATGTTGTGGTCAGTGACCCAAATTCGGTTCGCGACGAACTTGTAAGTCAGTTCATTGACGCAAGGGCCGAGAGTGCGCTGGCCACGGATACGGATGTCAGCGACGGCGACGCAGTCGAGGCCATGGTCGCCAATACCGTGAAGGCGTTCGGCGCCGTCGACATTCTCATCAACAACGCGGGGATCTACCCCTCAATGCCAATGCTTGAGATGGACCCCGACCAGTTCCGTCGGGTCGTGGAGATCAACCTGACAGGCATCTTCCTCTGTACTCAGGCTGCATCCCGCGAGATGGTTGAGCGAGGACGGGGCGGCCGGATTGTGAACATCACATCGATTGACGCACTCCACCCCTCAATGGTCGGCCTCTCCCATTACGACGCGTCCAAACACGGTGCCTGGGGGTTCACTAAGAGCGTGGCCCTAGAACTAGCTCCCCATGGAATACGCGTCAATGCGATCGCTCCCGGCGGGGTAAGCACTCCTGGTGTGAGCGGAATGGACGCAGCAATGATCGCCGAGTTCGAATCGATGATCCCGCTCGGGCGAATGGGAGACCCAGACGAGATCGCGATGGCTGCCCTGTTCCTCGCATCCGACATGTCGACGTACATGACCGGGTCCCAGATGGTCGTCGATGGGGGTCGACTGCTGCACTGATTCAGCCTCCGGTTCGGGCTGTTGTGCCACAGTAGGTCCCATGAACAATCTTGAACAGGTGGGTCAGGCCTTTGACTGGCTTGGTGTTGGTGTGATCATCGCCGCCGCGCTGGTGACCGTTGCCCTTGCCGCCAAGGCGTGGCGGAGCTCCGGTGCTGATGCTGCCTATGTGGTGACCCGACGGACGCTTGGCCGTGGTCTGCTCCTAGGACTAGAGGTTCTCATCGCCGCAGATTTGATCAGAACCGTTGCGGTCGACCTAACCTTGGAGAGTGTCGCCGCGCTGGGGCTGCTGGTTCTGATCCGGACAGTACTGAGCTTCTCAATCCAGGTTGAGATAGAGGGCAATCTGCCCTGGCGCAGCCCTACTCAGCGCTAGAAGGCGAGGAATCCGTTGAGTGGAGCGTCGGAGACCCTTGTGGCCGTGGGCACGTTGAGTTAAAACGTCCCAAGGCTGTTGGGCGGATTGTTGGACTCGCTGATGATGGACAGCGTCGCGGTGGCGATGTTGACAGTCCCGACAAGCCAGGCCCCATCGGATGCTCTTTTGGCAGCTATGTAGAGAGTCTTGCCGTCGCCGGAGCTATGCATGTCGTAGATCGCAATTCGGTACGGGAGGGTGACGGGTGTGTCGTTGTTGGCGCTCTTGTCGTAGATGGCCAGCTGCTCGTCCGCATCGCACGGGTATGCGTTCTGCTCGACCTGACTCCACAAGGGCCCGTCAAAGAAACACGTTGTGGTGGATTTGCTGATTCCCGCCACCGCGTACTTATCGGTTCCGGTCAGCTGCCGGCCGAGAAGCGGTTGGGTTACATCCGGGAGGTTCAGTTTTCTGGCCTGCGGAGCCAGCTCCATCAGGCTGGAGGTATACCCATGATCTGCGCCGGTCGCGCCACCATTCTCGCCCATAATTCCGATGCTGCTGTTATCCGAGAGCAATGCAGGGCTACTCGGCGGCCCTACGGTACAGCTCGAGACGCAGTCTGCTTCAGCCCATGTCGTTTTAGGCTCCATGTCCGTATAGGTGCCGTGGTCCCAGCTCGCCAGCAGTGGCTGTCTTGGAAACAACTGGTCGTCAGGGCCAAGCGAGTAGACCGCTGGGGCCAGGTTGTTCCATACCCAGGCGGTGGGCTCTGGACTATCGAGCTGGAGGTGGTCGGCGCTGAGCCTGTTGGCTGGCAGCTGCCCCATTAGCAGCGCACGTCCGCTCGCTGTAAACCCGGCAAGGCTGTAGTAACACATGTTTTCCATGGGATCACCGAGCGGAAGGTCAGGCAAGACGCAC
Organism: Actinomycetota bacterium; assembly: GCA_009699865.1. Taxonomy (GTDB): domain Bacteria; phylum Actinomycetota; class Thermoleophilia; order Solirubrobacterales; family Solirubrobacteraceae; genus WLNJ01. Next base: position 18,007 of record WLNJ01000013.1, on the reverse strand, counting down.
AGGGTTGCCCGTTCAAGGCTTGGGCTGATCCGTTCAAGGTAGGCACGGCGGTCCTCCCTCAAGGAAGCCACCACCACGCCACTGGGGAGGACGGTTGCGCCACCACCCCAGAGTGTTCCCGCGACATGGTCTGCCAGAAGATCTGTGACCGTCCCAGCCGGGTCAATTCTGTAAAGCGGCGATTTGCTTGGGTCTGGTCCGTCAGCACCGACAATGTAAATCGCGCTGGACTCGTCAAAACGGACGAGGGGTGACTCGTAATAGCCCTGGAATCCCTGCGCGTAGCGGTTCCATCCAGTGATCTTGTTGCTGTCAAGAAGGCAGGCAGTGACTCCAGTTGCGGGGTCGAGCTTGCCCACAACACAGCCAGGGTTCGAAACGTCTGGCTCTGGTGCGCCAGCGATTGGGGCTGGAGGGTCAAACACATTCACGATGCTGCCATTGGGGGCATGGAAGATCTGGTAGATCGAGCCGGTGCCGGACACGACTGCGTTACTCAAGCTGCTGTCTGTGTTGATGACTTGGAGAAGGTCCGTTCCGTCATCGGCCGCAGCGCGGGCCTTGGAGGAGCCAGCTCGGCGTCGGACGGGCCCTGTCTGCCTCGCTACGAGGCCCTTCTTGCCAACCAGTCGGACAGTCTTGAGGCTCAACTTTTTGTTGCTCACGCGAACCCCGTTCATCCTCGCGCAGCGAGCGACAACTGCCCGCGGGAACGCTCTCTGAAGGCTCTTGACTGCCCCGCGGGTTCGACCGGTTTGGGGACGAACGGCCTGGTAAGCGCGGATTTGTGCCAGATATGTGGCAAACCAGAAGCGCCCCTTGCCAGCGCTGCGCCGAATACCGGACACGTTGTTGCCCGGATACCAGCGTGTTCCGGATTGTCCACAACGGTAAGTCGTGCGACCAACCTTGACGGGCCAAGCGTGCGTGGCGATCTTCCCGCGTGCCCGAACATCCTTTGCCGGAATAGCGGATGTGGCTAGCGAGCCAGCCGCGTGTGCTGGGCGCGCTGCTGCGACCGACGCCAGTGACCCAACGCAGAGGAGAGTTGCCCCCACCGCTATCAACGCAGCTCGAGGACGTTGATAACGATTGGCTACGGATTTAGACACGACATCTCCCAGCACTGCAATAACAAACAGGATCTCCAAAGCGACACTTTACCGCCTTGTTCCCCCTCTGGTCGCATACGGCCAGCACTCGCCCCGAGATGATGTTCACATCGCCCCGGGTCCTGCTGACTAAGCCGAGGCTCAGCCGGTGAAGCTAGGCGACTTCGGTACAGCCAACCAAGTGCGGTAGGAGTGCGTGCTGACGCTCCGGAATCCGCTGAAAGTCATTGTGATTGACTTGATGGACCGGTTCGGCCGCATCCAAGCGGTTGCGCCATCCGATGTGACATCGGCACCCATAACCGTTGCGCCGGTAGCTCCTGGGAGCCAGCTCGGTACGGCCGTGTCGTGTCCGCAGTTGGTTGGCTTCGAGCGGGTTACCTTGCAGAAGTTGAAGGTGTTGTGTGTTGCCGTGCCCTTTAGCTGAGACCCGGTCAGGTAAGTCCCACTTGCATCCTTGGCGCGGATGATGACCTTGTCCACATCCAGATCGGCAACCGCGATGCCAAGAACGCCAGCAGGAACTGCTGATGCGAATGTGATCTTGGTCGTGGTCCTGTTGGTGTTGTCCAGGGTGTCCTCGCCAACGCGCAGGTACTTGACCTTGGTGCTGGGCCCGCTCCGCCCGAAGACTGCCCCGAACGGAGTTGTTCCCGTGAGCCAGTCACCGCCACCAGTTGAGGTCAGGAGTTCAACTGGTTCGGTGTCCTTCTTGTGCTTAGCGACCTTGAATGTTGCGTTGGGTATACCGGCCACCCCAAATTTGATTGTGCCCGTGCGCGTGCGGGCGGTTAGATCTGAGCCCTTGATGGTCCACTTGGCGTAGACGCCGTTAGAGGTAGCCGCAGCGGAGGTTGGAACAAGAGCAAAAGCAAGGAGAAAAGCGAGGGTTAGTTTTTTCATTGAACGGAGAATAGGGGCGTTTGCGGCGCTCGGGATAGCCCTCCTGACGCTCACCGGGCCTCGCTAGCCTGTAGTCAGAATGAATAAGCAACTAAGGAGGCTGGCAAGTGAAGGCTGTTTGGAATGACAAAGTGGTCGCTGAGAGCGACGACACAGTCGTAGTTGAGGGAAACCACTACTTCCCTCGCGAGTCGGTTGACAGCTCCTGCTTGGTTGAGAGCGGCCATACAACCGTTTGTAGCTGGAAGGGCACAGCCAACTACTTCTCCCTCAGCGTCGATGGTCAGGTAAACGAAGACGCTGCTTGGTACTACGCCGAGCCCAAAGAGGCGGCTGCCGAGATTGCTGGCCACCTAGCCTTTTGGAAGGGTGTCACCGTCGAGGGCTGATCGCAGCTCGGGAAGGAGCTCTGCGAGGTTGCTGAACTCCTCGACACAGTGCACAGAGAGGCTTTGGCCAACGCCCTTAGGCATCGCTAGTTTTCGTATCACCGGACGGTTGAGGAGCTTGCCAACAAGATCCCCTAGTGAGCCCGGCAGATCTGGGCGCATGATCGCCCCACCCCAGAAATGGCTGCGCAGCAATGTGCCGCCGTTGCCGTCATTGAGCCAGACGTGTGACATCACGGTGTGGCGAACGTGCAGCTTCGTGTCACCTACCTTTCCGCAGACGATTGTTGCCACGTTCGGATTTTCAAGGGCATTACTTGAAAAGCCAACTTCTACCGGTGGAACGAACTCGATTCGGGCCTTGATGAGCTCCTCGCCGAGCGTCTCAACGGGATAATGAGTGGCGCCCCAATGTGCCTTGGGCCCGGTCTCACCTGACTCACGAATGGAATTGTCTATGTGTGCCTGGGGATGCCAGGCCTTGTAGCGAAGGGCCTCCCGTGGGTGCCAGTCAAACCACCAGTCGACCATCTGGGCGGTGACCTTAGGCATCGGGGTGAGTGCCTGAACCTTGATGGTTGCATCAGGCATCACGCACCAACCACTCTCAACCTTTAGCGGGGTGGGATCAACCTGGCGGTCGATCTGGTCAAGGGGGAGCGCGTCAGCTGGATTCATCGGGCCGTTTGACACGGCGGCGAGCGCCTCAGCGTTGGCTGGTGCCAATGGCCGCTTCAGATACCCCTCAAGGATTGTCTGTTCGGTCGTGCTCATGGGCGATCCCACCATGTGTGGAAGAGGTCGTCGGGGTCGTACTTAGCTTTGTATTCGTCGTAGCGGGCGTAGTTCTCATCCGTCATGAATCGAGACGGCCGCTGGGAAAGGTTCTCGTCAGCGAGTTGTGTGCCGGTAGAAAGGTGCTCCATCCCCCGCATCCGTTCAGCCGCCCACTTGCTGTGAGTTTCGTCGAGAGCGGGATCCGACCAGGCTGCGTAGGCGGAGAGAAAGATCTCGTCCTCGTTGCTGAAGGCCATGTCCGGTCGCTCAGGTGCGTCCGGGTGGTTCGGGCCCCAGTTCATCCATTGCAAGTGAGAGAAGTTCTGAGTGTCAGACGGGTCTTCTGGGAGCGTCCGCACTATCTCGCGAATTCCGGGGATCAGCTCTGCGGCACTGGCGTGCGTCCACATGTTGTCCGGGCACCACCTGTGGTTGTCGGGGTACTGGAAGTGGACTGCGCCGAAGAAGTCCTCCATCTGCGCGGGGACATAGGGCATAGCGACTGTTGCCCTGTCCAGAACAGGTGACGTCTCCAAGATTTTTGCGATCTCCCTGGCCTCTTCTTCCGAGTCGGCGAAGGTTGCGCCGGCAACCGGGATCTCCTTACCGCCGTCAAAGCCAAAATGAGGTAGCAGGATCAACTCCATCTGGATCGGGACCTTCGGGCCGATCTCCCCTGCCCAGGTGAACAGGTCTTCGAGGACTTCAGCTGGGTAGATATAGGCGCAGTTGACGATCGCTTTCGGGCGGTCATAAACCTTCAGGTGGAAGCGGATGACTACCCCGAAGAAGCCTGGACCTGAGCCACGGGCGGCCCAGTAGAGGTCCGGATGGTTGTTTTCGTCGGCGCGGACAAGCTCGCCATCAGCAGTCACGACATCAACGGCTGTGACGCTCATGCAGGCAGGGCCATAGACACGGCTGTTCCAGCCGAACCCGCCTTGCAGGAGGAATCCGCCGATGCCAACGCCGACGCAGTGCCCGACAGGGAAGAAGAGGTCTAGCGCCATAAGTTCCTTCAGGAGGAGAGTGCCTTGGCAGCCTGGTTCCACGATCGCTCTCTTGGCCTCTCGGTTGATCTCGACTATTGAGTTCATGCGGGAAAGATCGATCAGGGTCGCTCCCTGTCGAATGTGGTTGCCTGACCAACTGTGACCGCCGGAGCGGATCGAGACCTTACGACCGGCAGCTCTTGCGTCGTTGACAGCGTTGATCACGTCGTCCGCGGTTTCCGCGAGAACAATTACGTCGGGGTTCTCATTCGGGATCCGCCGGTTCCAGACAGCGGCCCGGCGAGCGTCCTCGTAGCCGTGATCTGAGGGAGTGAGGATGCTCATCTGGTCACGGCTCCTTGGCGTGGGGCGATGTTGCTTGAAGGAGTCAACACACTACTCGCGTAGTGCCCCACGCGCAAGCGGCGGAGCTACTTCTGGGGCCTAAATAGTTTTGAGGCTGTTTAGGAACGCGGTTATCAGGGCCTTCAAATCCTTCTTGTTAAGAGCTGCCCCGCTGTGAAAGACCTGATTTGCCGTAAGGCCCTCAACCAGAGACACCAGTCCCGTGGCGATGTAATCGTCTGATGGCAGATTGAGGTCGTTAAGAAGCCCAACCCCGATGGCCAGGAACCTTGTGCGGACCTGGGCGATCAGCACCTGGAAGGGTTCCTGACGCAGGCCTTCCAAGTAGATCTCGTAGCGGGCTGTGGTCAAGTGCAGGCTTTCAGCTGAAGCAAGCGACTCGATTACTGTCGCAATTAGGCTTGCGGCCTCGTCAATGGTCCCGACGCTGTCCATAGCGCCGACACTGTCCATAATCGCTAGCTCGCGCTCGACGTGGGCGTTGAGAACTGCCGACATAAGGTCGGCGCGGGTTCGAAACAGATTGCTTGTGGAACCCTCAGGCAAGTTAGTTGCATTATCAACTGCCCTATGCGTCAACCCTCGCGACCCGTGCTTGGCGATTATGAGGGTCGCGGCATCAGCCAAGAGTCTGCTCCGCGGCGTTTTTTGAGACTCAGCAGTTTTTGATTCACGCATGGTCACTCCGCTGAATGGTATAGGCGACCTAAGGGTCCAACCACCGATGCGGAAACAACCCCAAGTTGAGCGCGACAAGCGTCATCGTCGACAAGGGAGACCTTGATCATTGAGCTTTGCCAGACCTTTACAGAACACCCAGTATCTCTGTGGGTATGAAAAACTTGCTCCAGAGGACCATCATCGCCGTGTGCTTATCGGTCCCAGGGGTGCTGGTGAGTCCGGTCGCGGCCGGCGCCGCCTCATCGGGACCACCAACGATCACGGTCAACTCCATGATCCGGCCCGCGTTCAGCGCGTCATACACGGACTACGCAGTGAAATGCCCAGGGGGCACGACAACCGTCAACGCTCACTCGCCCAGCAAAACATCGGTTTCGATCGACGGGTCACCGCGACGAGGTGGAACTTTCAGTCAAGCCGTTCAAGTCTCACCCGGGCAGGAATTCACGTTGACGGTGTACCGCTCCGGCTGGCATTCCGCGACTTACCACGCCCGATGCATACCCGAAAGCATGACCCTTCCGACAACTACTCGAACCGGTTCCGTGCAGTCAGAGTTCTACCTCGCTTCCCCGCAAGCACTCTCGTTTGCACCTAACTCGTACGGATACGATTCGATCTTGCTTGACCGAAACGGAGCTCCGGTCTGGTGGTACAACACCCCCGCTCCTTCCTTCTTCCCCCAACTCACCAGCCGCACCACGTTTACGTACTTCCGGGGCACAGCGCCGCCGATCGCAGTCGGGTCAGGGCGGGGCGTCTGGGAGACCCGGACTCTGAGCGGCAACCTGGTCTCAACCATCGTCCCAACCGACGGCCCAGCCGACTTCCACGAATTGGCTCTAACCAAAACTGGCACCTACTACATGGATGGTTATATCCCGCGGAGCCCGGTCGACATGAGCCCTTGGGGTGGCCCAGCTGATTCGTCAGTGGTCGATTCGGTCATCCGGGAGATCCGCGCCAATGGAAGCACGGTGTGGTCGTGGAGGTCTCAGGACCACATTCCACTGGCCGACATGGGCCGCTGGGGCAGCGAGGAAGTCGCCAACGTGGCTCTCGGGGGTTCGTACGACGTCGCCCACGTCAACTCAATCCACCCCGACGGTGACGGAATCATCGCATCGTTCAGGCACGAGGACGCCATCTATCGGATCAAGCACAATGCTGCTGGTGATATCGACTGGAAGCTGGGCGGCGCGCACACTTCCCGCAGCCTCAGAATCATCGGTGACCCGCTCGCTCCGAACACGTTCGGAGGCCAGCACGATGCGCGACGGTTGCCGGATGGCACGGTCTCGGTGTTCGACAATGGGACCGACCTCGGTCGGCCACCCAGAGTGACGCGCTGGAAGATCGACACCAAGAAGCGGACGGCGACGCTCATCCAGTCATTCGGAGATAGCCGAGTAGCGGTCTCTCCCTGCTGCGGCAGCGCTCGCAGGCTCCCCGGCGGCCACTGGATTGTGTCTTGGGGGGGAGTACCGATTGCCACGGAGACTGATTCGAGCGGCCGCCGCGTCCTCACCTTCGACTACGGGCACACCGGTGAATTTGACAACTTCGCTTACCGAGTGCTGCCGATCTCGCCCGGGACTGTTTCCGCGGCTGCGCTGAGGGCGGCGATGAACGTGATGCACCCCCGCCCCTGAGGAGACGCTGCTGAGCCACCAGCGCTGGTTGCTGTTTGAAGCTCTCTAAGCCGACGCCCGGATTCGAACCGCGGACCCCTTCATTACGGGTGAAGTGCGCTAACGGCAGAGCTCTGCCAATCGACTGACTCGGCCCGCTGTAAGCTCGCTCTTGGACAATCAGTGCGTCCACGCGGAAGCCCCCTCAGTTGCGAGAGATGGAACCCAACGAGCTCATGATGCCGTCAACACGAATCCTCGACAAGGCCGCCGGGGTTCTCGCCGGCCTAGTAATGGTTCTGATCAGCATGGCCCTCCTTGTGAAGGTGGCCGTAGTAGTTGGCGGTTCCGGCGGTCAGTGGACCGGAGCCATCGGCGACCCGGCTGATTCAATGCAGTACCTCGCTTGGATCCGTGAAGGCGCCTTCCACTTCCTAGCGTCTGATCGTTTTGTTGTCGAGCAGACCCCCCGCGACTTTTTCAGCCCGGCACTGCTGGCGTCGTCCGCTCTCTTCAGGTTGGGCGTTCCAATTGCTTGGTCTTTTGCATTGTGGGTTCCGGTCGCCCTGGGCCTCCTCATGTGGGCGGCGTGGCGGCTGACCGCAGCGGTAATTCCTTCAACGCCAGGGCGCCTCGCGGCTTGGGCGGGAGGAATTCTCTACGCCTTCCCGGCCACTGAAATCGTTATCCATACGCCTCAGATTTATGACCGCCTGGGACCGAGTGGCCGGTTGGCGAATGCGCTTGTACCGAGCGACGCTTGGCTTCCCGGACTGTTGTGGGGTTATCCATTGGGGGTTGTCGCGGTCGCGATCCTCTGTGCTGGCGTGCTGGTGGGTGGGCGAGCCATCCGGGATGGTCTCCCCAGGCCGTTATTGCTCTGCCTCGTGACGTTTGGGTGCTCGTTGATGCAGCCCTGGCAGGGCGCAACGCTGCTTGGCACGCTTGGGTTGACTTGGCTGATCTGGAGAAGGCGGGGTTCTCTCAGTGTGTCCGCTCTTCAATGTGCGTGGGTAGCGGCTGCTGGGGTAATTCCCCTGGTCTACTACGCGCTGCTAGGCACTCTTGATGCTGCCTGGATATGGAATGGAGAGCAGGCAAACCTCTACTTCCACTTTTCATGGCTGATCATTCTGTTCTTCATCCCGTTGGTGATAGTCGCTCTCCCAGGCTGGTTCAGGCCCCTTTCTGATCCTGTGGATCTAGCCGTTCGAATCTGGCCGTTGATCGCCGGGACGCAGTTGGCAGTGATTCTGCTGACGGGCCTGGGCAACTCCGCATCCCACGCTGCTCGAGGCGCAACTATCCCATTGGCCATCCTGGCCGTTCAGGGGTTCCGTAATCAGAGGTCAGGGCTTACCCGCTACGCAACAGGGCTGCTCGTTGCGGCCATGTTGGTGGCGGGGATCTATTCGACGCAGAGTTTGATCCGCTCCGGAGTTGGCCGTGTAAAGACAGATCCTGGCGCCGGCTATGTAATGAGTCGTTCTCAGGTCAGGATCATCGACTACCTGCGGGAAAACAGGGAGCCAGGGGCGGTAATGGCGCCGCAAATATTCTCGGCACTTATCGCGGCGCACTCAGACCGAAACGTTTGGCTCGGGCACTACACCTGGACAGAGGATTATCTGTCCAGAGCCAGCGCAGCAGGTTGGTTCTACTCACCCGGTCAAGAGCCAGACGCCCGGCGGGCGTACCTCGCGGTGTTGTCGAAGGTGAGGTTTGTGGTCGCGCCGTGTGAACCAGCAGGCCTTGTTCAACCGCGCGTCCTTGTGAAACAGTTGAAGACGGTGACCGTCTCGGTCAAGTGGCTGGGATGCGATGCGGTTTTGACAATCAGGCCCGGTCTCTGACCTGAGCTTGGATACAAGTAGGAGCTAAGCCGACGCCCGGATTCGAACCGGGGACCCCTTCATTACGAGTGAAGTGCTCTACCAGCTGAGCTACGTCGGCGTGTGCCGGCCCCTCGGCGAGAAGGAACCGGCAAGTGGATCGTACCTTCCCGCGGCGGTTCACCGGACACTGGGTGTACTCAAGCCGGGAGGGAGCGCGCACAGGTGCTTACCTTTTGTTAGTATCTCTATCGAGCAGCACCGAAGGCCCTCCCAAGAGCCGCCCAACTAACAAGGAGCAACATCAATGTCAGCAACCGCAGCAGTACCAACAGGCACATGGTCCGCGGACCCGAGCCACTCACGCATCGGATTCTCAGTCAAGCATCTCGGCATCGCAACCGTTCACGGTGAATTTGGCGAGTTTGAGGGCACCTTCACCGTTGGTGAGGACCTCACGTCAGCCAAGATTGAGGGCAAGATCCAAGTCGCCTCAGTCGACACCAAGGAAGACGCACGCGACGAGCACCTCCGCGGCGAGGACTTCTTTAACACCGCCGTAAATCCAGAGATCACATTTGAATCCACCAAGATCGAGGGTAAGGGCGGCGACGAGTTCACCGTCACCGGCAACCTGACAATCAACGGCGTAACCAATGAGGTTGAGCTCGACGGGGAGACTCAGGGAACTGAGACTGACCCATGGGGCAACGACCGTGTCGGGTTCGAGCTCTCCGGCAAGCTCTCGCGCGGGGACTTCGGCATGAAGTTCAACCAGGCGCTCGGCAGCGGCAACGTGCTCGTTGGCGACAAGATCAAGCTTGACCTCGACATCTCAGCAGTGAAGCAGGCCTAGTAAGTCGAGTTGGCGGCTAGTCCCGCCACTGCTGCAACGGGCTCGGTAGCTGATGCTGCCGGGCCCTTGTTCGTAAATACAAAGTGGAACCGACGAACAACCCTGCGACACTCTCACCAAGATGCCTGTAACGGAAACCCGAACTCCTAACGAAGCTGCAGTTGACGTCACAGGCCTTGCCAAGGTCTATGGCGAGCGGCGGGCTGTTGACGGCCTAGAGCTGGTCCTCCAGCGAGGGTCTGTTGTCGGACTAGTGGGTCCCAACGGGGCAGGCAAGACCACGGCACTCAGGATGCTGCTCGGGCTAATCCAGCGTGACGGCGGCAGCGGCACAGTCCTCGGCTCAAACCTGGACGACCACATTGGCTACCTCCCCAAAGTTGGGGCACTGATTGAAGGCCCAGCTTTCACCCCGTCACTGAGCGCGCGCAAGAACCTTCTTGTACTCACCCGCTTGGTTGGGCTTCCCGATTCCCGCGCGGATGATGTTCTAGCCCAAGTTGAACTTTCTGATCGAGCCAAGGACAAGGTCAAGACCTACTCGCTTGGGATGCGCCAGCGGCTTGGTATCGCAGCGTCCCTGCTTACAGACCCAGAGCTCCTCGTCCTCGACGAGCCAACCAATGGCCTGGACCCGGCTGGCATCCGCGAAGTCCGCGACCTTCTGCGCCAACTAGCCGATGAGGGCGTATCTGTCCTTGTCTCAAGCCACCTCCTTGCTGAAATTGAGGCGATCTGTGACCACGTCGTTCTGATCAACCAAGGACAGGTTGGGTACTCAGGCACCGTCAAGGGAATGATCGGGGGCCAAGTTGCTCAGGTCGTGGCCCGCCCAGCTGACCCTGACCGGCTCACCGACCTTGCGGCTGTGGCAGCCCGCTTCGGCGAAACGACAACCAACGACGATGGGACTGTTTCGTTCGAAGGGGAGCAGGATGTGGCGGCCCAACTCAACCAAGCTGCTTTTGACGCCGGAGTACTCCTCAGCGGCCTTGGCATCCTGCGCCCAACGCTTGAGCAGGCTTTCTTCGCGCTGACCGAGAAGTCCCCGGCACAAGCCGCCTCACCCCAAGAGGAGGGCGAATCCTGATGTGGCGCATCATTCGCAGCGAGTGGGTCAAGCTCCGCCGCCCCGCGTACCTTTGGGTGCCGCTGTTGATAACCACAGTATTCACCGCTGGCCTGACCGTCGCTAACCTGCTCAACGCGGAGACGACAGTCTCAAATGACAGAAACGGACCGCCACAGCACCTGATCTCCGACTACACGGCAGCCCACGGGGCAACAATCGGAATCAAGATCGGCGGATCACTGGCGATGATCATCGCCTTGGTCATCTTCGCTGCCGCAGTCGCCACCGAGTACCAAACGGGAACGATCCGCAACCTGCTTATCCGGGAACCGCGAAGAGTCCGACTGATGCTGTCCCGCTGGGTTGGACTCTGCACATGGGCAATCGTGTTGGTAGCCGTGACAGTGATTGCAGGCCTAGTTGCTGGCGTGATTACTGCATCCAGCCGAGGGTTTGACACCAGCGCTTGGTTCACAGGGCCGGGTCTCCGACACCTTGGCGCTGTCACCCTCTACCTCTGGCTGGGGTTCTGCCTGTTTGGCTCTATGGGCGCGATCCTCGGCATTCTCTTCAAATCGCCGGTAGCAGCGACCGGCGTAAGCATCGCTTGGCTCTTGATTGTGGAGAACATCCTGGGCACAGTGTTTCCAGGCGTGAAGGACTGGCTGCCAGGCAATGTGAGTGGAGCCGTTTATTCAGGCGGGACAGACACTCTGGCCTTTGGGCCAGCGCTTGGTCTGATCACTGGCTACTTGGTGATTGCGGGCGGTGCCACGCTCGCTTGGTTCAGCCGCAGCGACATAACCAGCTGAGGAGCGCTTCAGGCGGCGGTTCGCCACGAAGGCGATGTCCGGCGGAATGCCATGCGCCGAAGCTCAGCTGCGACACGCTCAGTTTCCCTGTCAACAACGCCTGAGAGAAGCTGGCTGATCAGTTCGTGACGGTTGATCCGACGTTCCTCAGCGATCCGGTCAAGCCGGAGACAGAGGTAGTCAGGTAGTTCGAAAGAGATCCGGGTCACGAGTTCATCACCACCACCAAGATGCCCGACTCTCGCGCCGGCTGCAAGGAAACCTTGAAGTTGAGTGGTTCACCGCGGCCCGACCGGAGCACCGAGTGGCCCGCGCCACTACCCTCAAACCATGAGGGTTACTGGGAGGAAACACCTAGCGTGGCGGATGCCACTACTGGCCTGCCTCGCCCTCGTCCCAGCCCTCGCAATGACAGCGTTCGCAAGCGCTGGATCAAACCCATCCCCAACGCTCCCAGCGACGCTTGAGGCGCACACGGTTGCCAGTGGTCTGAATGCGCCAGTTGGTGCGGTTTGGGCGCCAGATGGGCGCCTGTTCATCGCGGAGAAACAGGGCACAGTCAAAGTTGTCCTTCCCGGTGAGTCACCCACCGCAAGGGTTTTGGTTGATATCTCCGGACATGTTGCCACCCATGTGGACCGCGGACTACTTGGGATTGCGACGGACTCAGACTTCGTCCACAACGGTTACCTCTACCTCCTCTACACCTATGACCCGGACCAAACTCGGACCGAGTCCCCCAAGACTGCCCGCCTGACGCGAGTCAAGGTTGGAGCCGGCGCAACGTTGGCGGCAGGCGAGACCGTGATCCTCGGCAGCAAGGGGTCAAAGGCCTGCCCGAAGCCAGGGATCAAGGATGACTGCATGCCATCTGACGGTTCCTCCCACAGCATTGGCACAGTCAGGTCAGATCCGGACGGAAGCGTCTGGGTTGGCATCGGTGATGGCGTAACACCAGGCTCGCTCTCGTCAACGATCATGCGCGCCTTAGACCCCAATGTGTTGAGCGGCGCGATCATCCACATTGACCGCGCTGGCAAGGGCCTGCGCACCCACCCGTTCTGCCCAACAGTCACTGACCTCACGAGGTCGTGCACCAAAGTCTTTGCGAAAGGCCTCCGAAATCCGTTCAGATTCACGCTTCTGGGTAACGGCCGGATCGCAATTGGCGACGTGGGCTATGACACAACCGAGGAGCTTGATGTGGCAACGGCCGGTAAGTCCTTTGGCTGGCCATGCCGCGAGGCTGCTCACCCGCAGGCCGTCTACGCAAACACAGCGGCCTGCAAGAAGGTCAGCGCCAGCTCACAGACCGGCCCGGTCTACGAATACGCCCACGCGAGTGGCGGAGCCGCAGTCATGGCCGGTCCTGTCCTTGGCAACACTTGGGGACCGCTCGCGGGGCGATTGGTCGTGGGTGACTACGCCCGTGGGACAGCAGGACTCTTCGACCTGAGTAATCCGACAGCGGGCGTTGATGCCCTAGTCACAGGGCTTCAGTCTGTGGTGGACATGGAGCCCGCTCCGGGCGGGGGCATTGCGATGGTTGAGGCAGGCTTCACCGCACACGGCGTTGACCCAGGCCGCGTCTGGGTACTGGAACCTGCTGGCGTAAACCAGCGTCCATGGGCCAAGCCAACGGTTGCGACGAGCGGTTCAACGGCAACATTTGCTGCCAACGCTCTAGACGCTGACTCCACCGACCTGACCTACACATGGGACTTTGGTGACGGAGACTCTGGCACTGGAGCGGAGCCAAGCCACGCCTATGCGACCGCTGGGGTCTACTACGCACGCGTCACCGTTAGTGACGGGACTGAGACGGGCACTGATGTGGTTCCCGTGGCGGCAGGCATGACCGCACCCGTGGTGACGATCACCAGCCCAGCGGAGGGCGCACAATCGACGGGAGGGCAGATCTTGCGGTTCTCCGGTGGAGCCACGCTGGACGGGGCCGCACTCCCTGCGAGCGCCACCAGCTGGACGCTGATCCTTCATCACGGCGCTCACGACCACTTCCTCACCAGTTTCACGGGGCGTGTTGGCAGCGTGACGCTCCCAACTGACCATGACGCTGACTCTTGGTACGACCTGATCCTGCGGGCCACCACCTCGCAGGGCCGGTCCGCCTACAAGCGTGTGTCAATCCACCCAGTAACACAGGGGCTCACGCTCTCCACCTCAATCGCCGGCCAGACGGTTGGTTGGGCTGGCAAGGCAGTGCTTGGAACTAGGGACACCGCAGTCGGATTAAAGGCCGGTCTGAGTGTCCCAACCACGAAGATGGTGGGAAGTACTCGCTGGCGGTTCAGGTCGTGGTCAGACGGCTCTCACGCGGCGGTACGGACGTTCACGATGCCAAACCGCACCGTGACGCTGAAGGCGACCTACACCCGAGGCTAAGCGGTTGGGACGGCGAGCTGACCTTCGGCCAGTTCTTCGGCTGCCAGTTCTTCTGCATCTGCACGCATCTGCTTCAGTCCTGGTACGAAGAGTGCGGCAACTGCGCCAATCGCAAGCACCGCAGCTCCAAGAGGAAGCGCTGCCACAACACCATCCGCATAGGCCTGCGGGCTGGCATATGAGCCATGGGCGGCGAATAGAACGCCCAACATGCTGACGCCCATCACACCACCAACTTCGCGGATCGCGTTAGTTGCGCCTGAAGCCTGTCCGCTCTCCCGTTGACGGACGCTCGCCAAGACCGCATTGGCGGCGGGCGCGAAAACTAGTGACATGCCCGTGCCGCAGATAACGAATGGGATCAGGAGGTGGCTGTAGGCCACGGTCGGTGTGGAGATCGCTGCGAGCCAACTGATCGCGATCGCCTGCATTGCCAGTCCAGTTGCCATGAGGGGCTTGGCGCCGATCTTGTCACTCAAGATCCCCGCAATCGGGGCCACAAAGATCGGCATCGCTGTGAATGGGAGCGTCCTAACGCCTGACTCAAACGGCGTGTAGCCCTGTGCGGTCTGGAAGAACTGCGACAGGTAGAAGATCGACCCGAACACGCCAAAGAACATTGAGAAGCTCACCACATTGGTTGCGGCGAAGCCCCTCGACTTAAAGAGCCGCATTGGGAGCATTGGTTCACGAGCGCGGCGCTCCCAGAGCACGAAGATCACCAGTAGCGCAATGCCTCCCAGTCCCGGAGCGAGGATTCCAAACGAGCCCCAGCCCAGGGTCTCGCCCCGAACCACCGCATAGGTCAGCCCAAACAGGCCAAGCCCAGCAAGCCCAATTCCCGGAAGGTCCAACGGCCGGGACTCTCCTCGGCTCTCAACGAGCTTCCAGATGGCGAGGCATCCGAGGACTATTCCAATCGGAATGTTGATTCCAAAGATCCACTGCCAGGACCCCGCGCCGTCAATGACAGCCCCACCAACAACTGGGCCCAACGCCACGCCTAGGCCGCTGACCCCGGACCAAATTCCCAGTGCCATCCCGCGCTTCTCACCCGGGAAGGCTTCGGCCAAGAGAGTCAAGGTGAGCGGGGTGACGATCGCCGCCCCAAGTCCCTGCAGTGCTCGCGCGGCCACTAGGGCATCGATGCTGGGCGCAAGGGCAGCCAAGAGGCTTGCTCCCGTGAAGGTTGCGAGGCCAATAAGGAACATCTTGCGGCGACCGAATCTGTCGCCAACCGCCGCGGCTGGCATCAGGAGAACGGCATAGGAGAGGGTGTATGCGTTGACGGTCCACTCGAGGGACTCCAACCCAGCCCCAAGGTCCTCGCGGATGCTTGGCAGCGCTACGCCGACAACGAGGTTGTCCAGCGTGACCATGAATAGGGCGATGGACACGATCGCAAGGGTCCAACCGGGGCGGCCCTTGGGGCCCTCGTGCAGCTCAGCTTCAGCGGCGGCAAGGTCAGCTTCTGTTGGGGTGGTATCCACGACCTAGCCAGCATCGCAGATGAAGAAGGGTTGTAGCGGACAGAACAAAGAAGCGGCGGCACTTTCGTGCCGCCGCCAAGGACTTCATCTCCGAGCGAGGATTTACCTCGCGGAGCGTTCCTACAGAACTGTTGTTGAGTTTGCTGCCACCCGGTAAGTCTTTGTTGCTGCGAGTGCAGTCGACTTGGTGCGAATTGTTTGGAGCTTCTTGAACGTCGCGCTGAACTGGCTTGATGTTGCGCTCGCGAGAACATATCCGTGATGGAGCTGGTCGTACTCCTTCATGTGTGGGTTGGCGGCAAGGTAATGAGCCTCGTTGTGACTCGTTGGTAGGGTCGGGGCAGCCGCGGTTCCGTAACCAGGGGTGTGGAAGATCGCACCGGCGATTTCAGAGTTGGAAGGCATCGTTACCGAACCTCCAGCAAACTCAGTGGCCACAGCATGACCAGCCGCATCGCGAACCTCACCGGCCATGAACGTGTGGTAGTCGCCTGTTGCGAATACGACGTTCTTGACATTGTGGCTCCTGATTGCCTGGAGCAATGATTCGCGCTCAGTTGGGTAGCCGACCCAGTCGTCTACCCCGGCGCTCTTGCCGTCCACCTCGTTGAGGGCCATCGCTACAACTTCGTTGGCGATCAGTTTCCACTTTGAGGTCGAGGTGTTCAAGCCGCCCTGGAGGAAGCTCATCTGCTCGGCACCAAGGTAGGCGCGTGCTGGGGTGTTTAGGTCTGTGCAGCTGGCCGGGTCAATCTCGGATGCCTTGAACCCACAAGCCTGCTTGTCGCGGTACTGGCGCTCATCGAGAACAAAGAGCTCAAGGTTCTTCCCGAACTTGGCCTTGTGGTAGAGCTTCGTTCCGCCAGTGACTTGAGGGAAGGTCGGCATGTTGTCAAACCATGCGTTATATGCGGCAAGCTTGCGCTCGTTTGACCAACCGATGTACGAGGGCGGCTGTGTTCGGCTGGCATTGCCACCGTCGGCGCCGGCTCCGCCGGCGTAGTCGTTCAGCACCTCATGGTCATCCCAAGTGGAGATCATCGCGTGGCTGGCCTGCATGGCCTGCAGGTCCTTGTCTGTGCGATAGCGCTGATAGCGCTTGGCGTACTCCGCGTAAGTTGTTGCGCCGCTGAGGGCTTCGCTGCCCGGGTTATTCTCCTTGCGGACTGCGAGGGCTGGGTAGGTGATGCCACCAACGGTTTCTGGGTAGGAGCTATAACCGACGTCCTGGTAGACGAAGTCACCGAGGTTGACAACAAAGTCAACGTCGTCCTTGGCCATCAACGCGTGGGCGTTGAAGTAGCCGTAGCCAAACTCTTGGCAAGAGAAGTACGCAAACTTGACTGCGCTTGTTGAAGTTGCCGCAAGGGCAGTGCGGAACTTGCCGACGGCGCTGTTCTTGGACTTGGTGGCAAAGCGGTAGTAGTACTGAGTGTGTGTCTTGAGGCCGGTTACTCGAACCTTGACCGTGTAGAGCTTGGCTGGGTCAACTGGAACCAAGGTGCTCTTGACAATCTTGTGGAAGCCCGAGTCCGTGGCAACCTCCATCAGCACAGAGCCGTTGCCCGATACGCCTTCAACGCGGCTCCAGAGGGTGATTCCGTCAGGAGTTGGGTCACCTGAGGCGATGCCGTCAGGGAAAGTTCCGCCGGTGTAGCTGGGTGCGAGTCGGCCTTGAAGCCTGAATGCCAGCGAGTCTGGAACCAACACTGCGATGCCTGTGAGGCCTGCGGCGGCTGAGACGAATCCTCGGCGTGAAATCTGGGCAGCGGACATTCTTCCTCCTGATGTATGGGCCGGTCGAGTTGAGCACTCGATGGCGACCTCTTCTCCTGTTCCTAAAGCTACTGGAACATAGGGCTGCGCACAAGCACCAACCTCGGCGCGTCGAGACCTGTGCTCGCGGAGCTGCAATCGTGTCCGCCCACTACCTGCTGCTCCCACATTGGGAGCAGCCCAAGGTCAATTGCTAGGTGATCTTGACCGTCAAGGTCATGCCGCCAACGTGATTGGCGCCAGAACCAGGATGCTTGGTGCAGTAGAGGAAGTAGTTGCCCTTCTTGGATGGCTTCCAAGGAGCAGCAGCTCCACGGCTGGTGCGAGGCCAGTAGTAGGCCGGTTCGCCTGTGTAAAGCTCAATCGGCGCGCGCATGTTGGGGAAGCTAACGCCCTTTGTGCTCTTCGTGGAGCCCGTCTTGGAGCTGCTCCAGGGTTGAAGGAAGACATTGTGCTGTCCACTGTCGGGCATGACGGTGAAGACAATCTGTGACTTGCCAAGCTTCTTGGTGATCGAGCTGGGGAAGTAGTACCCGTCGTTGGTCGTGCCACCGATAGAGACGGTGGTCGTTGGCAACGCCGTGGCTGCTGAACCCTTGCGTGCGCTGGCAAAGCCAGGAGCAAGTGCGGCAACAGCAACGATGGTGAGCAGGGACAGGATTACCTTCGGGGTCTTAGTCATGCGGACGAATCTACACAAGACGAGAGGAACGCGTTGCACATGTTTGCTAAATCTTTAACCGCGTTGCGCCAACCGCGACACTCACACCCTCCGATGCCCTACTATCCCGCCGCAGGTGAAGACGCGTCACTCAATCCACGGGAGGGGAGGATTAAGCGATGACCAAGAAGTCAGATGACAACAATCTGAAGGGCGTTGACCGAAGGGACTTCCTCAGCCTCGGTGCTGGAGCA